>NZ_JBSXNN010000080.1:0-48427 GCF_056857635.1 Vreelandella sp. L-15
CTCTGAAAAGCCTAACAGTGATTATACGCCCTGCCATGAAACCTCAATGAACGTGACATCACAATGACTGAGGTTTCATAGCCACCAAATTGAATCTACCTCATTGATTCTACAGCGTGCAAAGAGAATTTTGGCGATGTAGCCAAAATTCGCAGGCTTGCGCGTTTTGCTCGCCTCAATAATACTGTTTTTACATACAGCATTATTAAGGCATTCTCCCATGAAACTGATGGAACGCGTCAAGGCAACCATGAGGGTCAAGCGCTATAGCTTACGCACCGAAAAAACCTATTGTTACTGGATTCGATTTTACATTCGGTTCAACAACTTACGTCACCCTGCCACGCTAACAGGTCATGAAGTACGGCAATTTTTGGAGTATCTGGCAATCGAAAGGCACGTGGCAGCGGCTACACAGAATCAAGCACTCAATGCCATCGTCTTCCTTTATCGCCATGTGCTGGACCAGCCGCTTGGCGAGATTGGTCAATTTAGCCGAGCTAAGCGCCCTCAGCGCTTACCAGTGGTGCTTTCCCATCAGGAAGTAATGGAGGTATTTCAGCACTTGTCTGGCTCTATGCTTCTCATGGCCTCACTTATGTACGGCTCAGGTTTACGTGTCTCCGAAGCTTGTCGGCTTCGCGTCAAAGATATTGATTTCTCAAGGCAAATCATCACGGTGTATGCAGGCAAAGGCAACAAAGACCGCACCACGCTACTGCCGCCTTCTTGCGTCCAGCCATTACATACGCATATACAAATGGCAGAACAACAACTGAACGCTCGCCTTGAAGCCAACGCTACTCCTGTGTCACTGCCATATGCTCTGGACCGTAAATACCCGAACGCGGGTATTTCACTTGCATGGCAGTGGCTTTTCCCTTCCTCTAGGCCTTGCTTCGATGAGAGGGGGCGCGTCGTTCTACATCACATTCATGCCTCTGCCGTCCAAAAAGCCGTCAAATATGCCATGCGCTCATCTTCTTTAACACGCCCTGGCTCATGCCACTCTTTGCGGCACAGTTTCGCCACTCAGCTACTAAGCCAAGGTACTGACATTCGCACTGTTCAAGAGCTGCTGGGCCATAAAAGTATCGAGACCACCCAAATATATACCCATGTGCTAGGCAATGGGTTTGCGGGTGTCAGAAGTCCATTGGGTTAGTGAAGGGCAGTTATGCTTCCATGAACCCCGTGTGTTCGATCAAGCTAACGCCCCTTGCATCTCCCCCTCTCGCCTCCTACACTGCGCTGAATACTGCTTGACGGGGTGCCGGTGGAACCGGCTGAGATCGCTATACGGCTGGCTGCTGCAGCAAGTCGTCACGGCGGGGCCCGTTGAACCTGATCCGGCTAGTACCGGCGTAGGAATCAAGCGGTGGTTGGGGGTGCGCCGTGTTCACCTGATACCTTGCCCCAACTCACTCTCCCTTCGCCCGTGCGCCGGTTCGCTGTACCACCGGAGGCATCCAATATGGGCTACCGCTTTACCGATCTCACCACTGCTTGCCAGCAAGATTGGCGCGCCTACATCGAGCACGATTTCGTGCACCAGCTGGGCAACGCCACGCTGCCTGAGGCATCGTTTCGCCACTACCTGAAGCAGGATTATCTGTTCTTGATCCACTTCGCCCGCGCCTATGCGCTAGCCGCTTACAAAAGCCCCACCCTGGCAGATCTACGCCAAGCCCACGAAGGCATGAAAGCCATCGTGGACGTGGAGTTGGGCCTGCACGTGGGCTTTTGTCAGGAGTGGGGGATTTCCGAGCAGGAGCTTGCCGAACTCCCCGAAGCCCGCGCTACGCTGGCCTACACCCGCTATGTGCTGGATACCGGCAACCGCGGCGACCTGCTCGATTTGCACGTGGCGCTGGCCCCGTGCCTGGTGGGCTACGGCGAAATCGCCAACTGGCTGAACGCGCAGCCTTCCACGCTGCGCGGCGCGCAAAACCCGTTTGATGCCTGGATCGCCATGTACGAAGGCGAGGAGTTCCAGGCCGCCATGCAGGCGGAGCTTGCGTGGCTCGATGCCCGCTTGACGGATGTCACCCCCGCCCGCTTTGCTGAGCTAAGCAAAATCTTCCGCGATGCCACCCGTCTGGAAATCGACTTCTGGCAGATGGGTTTAGACCTTTCTGAATAATCTCCTACAACATAGAGCAACCGTCATGACCAAGACCGTCAAAAGCAACACCGCACACTTTTTAGCCGAAACCGCCCAGGTCGATGCCGCCGCCGTGGCGCCGCTGCCCGGCTCGCGCAAGGTGTACGTGGAAGGCTCGCGGCCGGATATTCGCGTGCCGTTTCGGGAAATCACCCTCTCGCCCACCAAAACCAGCGGCGCAGATGAGCAGAACCCGCCACTGCTGGTGTACGACACCTCCGGCCCCTACACCGACCCCAGCGCCAACATCGATTTGCGCCAGGGCCTGCCGGAGCTACGCCGGGCCTGGATCGAAGAGCGCAACGACACTGAGTTTCTGGATGGCCCCACCAGCCAGTACGGCCAGCGCCGCGCCAACGACCCCACCCTTGCCCAGCTGCGCTTTGATTTAAGCCGCACACCCCGCCGGGCGAAAGCGGGCAAGAACGTGACCCAGCTGCACTACGCCCGCCAGGGCATCATCACGCCGGAAATGGAGTTCATCGCCCTGCGGGAAAACCAGCGCCGCCAGGCGTTGGGTACGGCAGAGGTAGAGCGCATTCTGGGCCATCAGCATGCGGGCCAGAGCTTCGGCGCTAGCCTGCCCAAGGAGATCACCCCGGAGTTCGTGCGCGATGAGGTGGCCCGTGGCCGGGCAATCATTCCCAACAACATCAACCACCCGGAAAGCGAGCCGATGATCATTGGCCGCAACTTCCTGGTGAAGATCAACGGCAACCTGGGTAACTCGGCGGTCACCTCTTCCATTGAAGAGGAAGTAGACAAGATGACCTGGGGCATCCGCTGGGGTGCGGATACCATCATGGATCTCTCCACCGGCCAGAACATCCATGAAACCCGCGAGTGGATCATCCGCAACTCGCCGGTGCCGATTGGCACGGTGCCCATTTATCAGGCACTGGAGAAGGTCAACGGCATTGCCGAAAACCTCACCTGGGAGATCTTCCGCGATACGCTGATCGAGCAGGCGGAACAGGGGGTGGATTACTTCACTATCCACGCCGGGGTACTGCTGCGTTACGTGCCGCTCACCGCCAACCGCGTCACCGGTATCGTCAGCCGTGGCGGCTCCATCATGGCGAAGTGGTGTTTGTATCACCATCAGGAGAGCTTCCTGTACACCCACTTCGAAGAGATCTGCGAGATCTGCAAGCAGTACGATGTGGCGTTCTCCCTCGGCGACGGCCTGCGCCCCGGTTCGATTGCCGATGCCAACGATGAAGCGCAAATGGCGGAGCTGAAAACCCTCGGCGAACTCACCCACATTGCCTGGAAGCACGATGTGCAGGTGATGATCGAAGGCCCTGGCCATGTGCCCATGCACCTGGTGAAAGAGAACATGGATAAGCAGCTGGAGTACTGCGACGAAGCGCCCTTCTACACCTTGGGACCGCTGGTAACCGATATCGCCCCCGGCTACGACCATATTACCTCGGGCATTGGTGCCGCGATGATCGGCTGGTTTGGCTGCGCCATGCTCTGCTACGTGACGCCGAAAGAGCACTTGGGCCTGCCCAATAAAGATGACGTAAAAACCGGCATCATCACCTACAAGATTGCCGCCCACGCGGCGGATTTGGCCAAGGGCCATCCGGCGGCGCAGCGCCGTGATAACGCGCTCTCTAAAGCGCGCTTCGAGTTCCGCTGGGAAGACCAGTTCAACCTGGGGCTAGACCCGGACACCGCCCGTGAATACCACGACGAAACCCTACCCAAAGACTCCGCCAAGGTAGCCCACTTCTGCTCCATGTGCGGGCCGAAGTTCTGCTCCATGAAGATCAGCCAGGAAGTACGTGACACCTACCGCGACCGCACCCCGGAAAACGCCAGCGAAAGCGATGCCGAAGCAGTGAAGCGCGGTATGCAGGAGCAGGCGGAGAAGTTCCGCCGGGAAGGCAGCGCGCTGTACCAGGAGGTGTAGCCCTGTGACACCCCAACCGGAGCCATCATGGGCTCCGGTTGTTCCTTTTGCGCAACAAGCATCACTTTTTCTTCTTGTTCTTCTTGGCCCCTTCCTTGGCATCGCCTTTGCCTTTGACTTCGGCTTTGCTGCTGCCGGTGGCCTTACCGGCGGCTTCTTTGGCTTTCCCGGCGGCTCTTTTCAGCGTAGTGCCTCGTTAAAAAATTACCTCAACTACTTTTCGAGCAGGCGAGTAGGTTCCCAGCGGTTGAGCAGATAGTGCAGACAAATCATCACCGATAGCGTGCCGATCAGCGCTATGCTCATGGACGAAAAGCGATACAGCGCGCTGTAGACCAAGTCCTGCTGTGGCCCCAACGACTGGCCGAACAGAATGCCCATGGTGGTGAGCCCGCCAAACCCGATGCCGGAACCGCCGCCTTCCAAGATGTGCTCCCGCGCAAACAGCATCAAACCCAGCCAATAAAGCAGAATCACCAGCACAAAGTGGTGGCTTTGGGTGTAGAGCGCCAGCTGCATCACCAGCGCGAGGTTACAGCCCAAAAGCGTGCCCACCGCGCGCTTGGCCGCCGACACCTGCGCGCCAAAGTAGCCCAGCGTAAACAGAATCAAGATGGTGGCCATTTGCGCCGAGAGCGACCCGCGCAGATCGAGCACCTGAAACACTACGAACGAAAGCGTGGCGGTGATGCCGCCAATCAGGGTTTCATGGCGGATTTGCGCCGTCGATTTGCTGCCTCTGGGTGGCGGTTGGCGGGGTTCCCTATCGGGGAACAGGGTGTACATCAGCATGGCGATGAACACCGCCAGCACACTGGCCATGAGGTTGCTGGCCAACAGGTCGCTCAAATCCACACTGGAGTAGCTGGCGAAGTGCAGCAGTATGCTGAGCGTCAACACGCCGTTGGCACCAAACAGAAACAGCGGGCCTTTGGCCATTAAGTTGAAACGCAGCAAAAACAGCCCCAGCACTACCAGCGTCATCACCACGGGCATGTGTTTTAACAGCCCGACCACCAGGCTCACCTCCAGCACGTTGAGGCTCACGTTGGAGAGAAACTGGCGAATGATCGAGCCATTCAGCACCGGCACCAACCCCAGCAAGAACATCGGGAATACGGTAAAGAAGACGCCGTAATTCCAGCCCATCAATTGGCTGATGATGAACCCCAAGGTGCCGCCGCCCGCGACCCGCAGGCACTGGCGCAGTCCGTTTTGGCTAAGTCCGTTCTGGCTAAACCCATTCTGACTGAGCGCCGAGGAAGCGGGCACTGAGCGCGTAGCGGATGTTCCCGTACGCGCACTTGATTGAGTAGGCGATTTAGTAGACATAATGAAGCCAGCTCACGAGCCGAGCCTGCAGCCAGGCAAACGGCTTGGCCAGCGCGTGCTCGCCGGGCACTAGCTGCACCGTGGCCCGCGCGCCGCTGGGCGGAAGCTCGCCCAAAGGCTCGTCCAGCGTGATGTGAATACGCACCCGCTGGGCATCGCGCACCCAGCGGTCGGAGGTCGGAATGTCCACCAGCTGCCCGTCGGCCACTTGCTGCCCTTCCCGCACACCGGCATCGAACGCGCTCACGTGGCCTGCCAACAGTCGTCCCGGCAGCGCATCGAACACCACCGTTGCTTCGTCGCCTTCCTTCACGTGGCGCAAGCTTTTCTCGCGAAAATCGGCCACGACGTCGACACGGCTGGCCACCAGCGCCACGGCGGGCTGGCCGGCCTGTACGTAATCCCCCGGCTGTAGCTGCAGGTTGGTGACTTCGCCCGCCTCCCGCGCTCTTACCGTGGCACGGGCCACGTTTAACTCGGCTTGGGCGAGCGCATTGTCGGCCTGGCGCAGCCGCAGGTTGGCGTCGCCCTCTTCACCTAGCTGCACTTCTAGGCTATCGATTTGCGCGCGGGCAAACGCCACGGCAGCTTGGGCCGTATGCTCGGCGGCCACTTGCTGCTCGTACTGCTGGCGGGAGATGCCCTGCCGCCCTAACAACGCCTCAGCGCGGTGGCGCTCACCGCTGCGCTCTTCGAACGTGGCTTGAGCTGATGCCAGCGAGGCTCGCGCCGCCGCCAATTCGGCGGTTAGCCGAGCGTTCTCCTGCTCGGCCTGCTCGCGATTCAGCGCAGCCTGCTGGCGTGCCAGCTCGAACGGTGTCGTATCTAGCTGAAACAGCACATCGCCCGCGTTCACCCGCTGATGGTCCCGCACCACCACGTCTTTCACCGGCGCGCTGAGCTCCGGCGCAATACGCGTCACGGGCCGCATCGCGCGCGCTTCCGGAGTCATGGGCATAAAGCTATCGGCGAGTAAGAAATAGACGAACAGCACTACAAACGCCGCCAGGGCTATTTTCACCCAGCGGGTAAATCGTTGATCAGGGGTCATGGGTATTACTCGTTCACTGGCCCCCAAGCGGTCACGTGCACTCGGGGTAGCGTTAGATGGAATACCTTAGTCTAACAAATTTATTAGCACGCTAACAATAATCGTAAAAAAACCCCGCTGCCGAGTCTGTGCTCGGTCAGCGGGGTCCTATTCCCTTGATGAATAAGCGCTAAACGCTTGCCGTGTTAGAAGCGGTAGCGAAGGCCTACGCTCGCCGCATCGAAATCGTAGGCGGACTCGTCCAGGTAGCGCATGTAGTCGGCACCAATCGAGACGTTGTTAGCAATATCCATCTCGGCACCCGCGCCGTAAGAGAGACCACTTTCGCGATTATCGCTGATCTCGACCTCGGAGAAACCCGCTAAACCGTAAAGACGGAAGTTGGGCGCTACCGGGAGGATGCCTTTAGCATACGCACCCGCCAGATGGTCTAGATCGGCGCCGCGATCCGAACCGCCGGTGCCTAGGTGGCCCTCGAGGGCGAAATAATCGTTGAATTGGGCACCACCGCGCAGGCGTAGGCCGACATCGTCACGGGAGTCGCCACGGTCAGGGTTGAGGCTCCAAAACATGGCATCGCCACCCACGTATCCTTGTGGGTATTGGAAAGATTCTTGGGCTTGGGCGGATGCCGCAAACGCACCTGCACCTAACAGAAGCGCTGCGGAGGTCAGTGATAAGACGGTCATCTTCATGGGGTAAACCTCAGTTAAAAAACAGTGTTTCCTTACGCTTTTGCAGTATTGCCCAAGCCCATGAATAACGCAATTGACCCTCTCATGCTTGCATCGAGTTTCCTTTTTTCTTGCACTGTTGATGACGTTTTCTAGCGCCCTTTGGAAAGGCTCAGCACGACAATACCTCCGACCACCACCGCGCCTCCCACTAGCTGGCTAGGGCTGAGCATTTGCCCAAGCACCAGATAGGCAATTAGCAGCGACGCCACCGGCTCGAAATTCATCACTGGTGCGTTGCGGGCCATATCCAGCCGGGGTACGAAAATAAACAGAATCGAGAACCCGCTACCGTACAGCAACGCCAGCAGCGTTAGACCTACCCAGCCGGTGCTGTTGTCCGGCAGGCTCATACCGCCCGGCACCGCCCCTAAAAACCCACCAATAATCATGGCGATAAACACGGTTTGCATAGTCAGCAGGCTGCGCAGCGTGCTGCCTACCCCGGCCAAGCGATGCTCGGTCACCCACAGCGCACAGGCAAACGCGAACGCGGCAAACAGACCAAAGCCAATGCCTGCCAGCCACTCCGGCCCCATGGCATCGGCGTTGGCCACCCAGCTAGGAATATCCAGCACCACCAACAGGCCAATCAGAATGGTGCCCATAATCAAGCAACTGCGCAGCGATGGCCGAGGGCCGCCCAGCGCCCAACTAATCAGCGCCAGTTGAATAGGAAAGGTATTCACTAGCAGCAGCGCAATCACCACCGGCAAGCGCGCCACGGCGGAATATAAGCTGACACTTTGCAGCGTAATAAGAAGCCCCACCGCGAGCTGCCAGCGCCACGCTCCCGGAGGCAGCCAAAGGCGTTTTTTCTGAAGAATCACCAAGGAAAGCAGAATCAAGCAAGCCACGCCTGAGCGCATCAACACCGCTAAGAGCAATCCTGTGCCATTATCAAACGCCAGCCGAGCTGAGACGTGGTTAGCAGCGAACATCGTCGCCACCGTCATCATCAGCAGAATAGCGAGATGTCGGGGTAGCAGTGTGGGGCTTGAAATTGAGGACATAGGAACAAAACGGCTCACGATTGGTTATATAAGGAACAGGATGCCGACATTTTACATAGAAGGCTAACTAAATTCTTCGCTGATTTTCCGCGTCGCAGCATGTTAAACTAAAGTCTATTCCCTTAACTTCCTCATTACGTTACAAAGGTGGTTATGAACGCACCGGTGCTGGTCATTAACTGTGGCTCTTCTTCTATTAAATACGCTTTGATCGATGCGGACCCGCAGGCACCACGCTTGGCCGGGCTAGCGGAGCGCTTAGGCAGCAGCGACGCCCGCTTGAAAGGTAAAGACAGCGCCGGTGAAAGCTTTACCCAACCGCTGCCGAATGCTGACCACGCCGACGCCTTGAACGCCATTCTTCAGCGTTTGGAAGGTCGCGTACCGGGGGCCGTGGGCCACCGCATCGTTCATGGTGGCGAGCACTTCACCCAAGCAGCGCTGATCGATGACAGTGTGATCGAGGCCATCGAGACCACCGCTGCCTTAGCACCGCTGCATAACCCGGCTAACTTGGCGGGCATTGCCGCTACCCGCAAGGTGTTTCCAGAACTGCCGCAAGTAGCTGTATTCGATACCGCCTTCCACCAAACGCTGCCACCCCGCGCCTACCGTTACGCATTGCCGGAAGCGCTTTACACCGAGCACGGCATTCGCCGCTACGGTTTTCACGGTACCAGCCACGCCTTTGTTAGCCAGCGCGCTGGCGAGCTGAGCAGCCGTGGCGCAGGCGGCTGGCTTACCGCTCACCTGGGCAACGGCTGCTCCACCAGCGCCGTGTGGAACAACCAGAGCCTGGATACCAGCATGGGCCTTACCCCGCTGGAAGGCCTGGTGATGGGCACCCGCAGCGGCGACGTGGATCCCGGCCTGCATGCGCATCTGCACCGCCAGTTAGGTTGGTCGCTAGATGAAATCGATAACGTACTGAACAAGCAGAGCGGCCTGCTGGGGCTTTCCGGCCTGACCAACGATATGCGCGAAGTAGAAGACCAAGCCATGGCCGGGCACCCTGGCGCCAAGTTGGCGCTGGACGTCTTCTGTTACCGCATTGCCAAATCCCTGGCGGCGCTGTCTTGTGCATTACCTAAGTTAGACGGCGTGATCTTCACTGGCGGTATTGGCGAAAACTCGCCTATCGTACGTCGTGAAGTGCTGGCCCTGCTGCCCCACTTTGGTTTCAGCTTAGATGAAGCGGCCAATGAAGCCACCATCCGTGGCAAAGAGGGCAAGCTGGATAGCGCTGG
Organism: Vreelandella sp. L-15; assembly: GCF_056857635.1. Taxonomy (NCBI): domain Bacteria; kingdom Pseudomonadati; phylum Pseudomonadota; class Gammaproteobacteria; order Oceanospirillales; family Halomonadaceae; genus Vreelandella; species Vreelandella sp. L-15. The sequence goes on from NZ_JBSXNN010000080.1 coordinate 9,463, forward strand.
TCATCAAGGCCCGGAAGTGTGGGTGATCCCCACCGATGAAGAGGGCCGCATTGCCATGGAAACCCGCCACTGCGTGGAGACCCCTGAATGAACAGCTCCCCCGAGCAACCCCAAGCCATTCTGCTTGTCCCCACCAGCATGGGGGCAGGCTTGACCTCGGCCTGTCTGGGCCTGATTCAGGCGCTGGACACCATTGGCCTGAAAGCCGGCTTTCTGAAGCCGTTCATGCAGAACGAGCTGAACGGCCCGGGCCTTGACCGCTCGACGGCGCTGGTCTCGCGGACGCTGAACCAGCGCCCGCCCTCGCCTATTTCCCAGGCACGCCTGGAGCGGCTGCTGCGCGACGACCAAACCGACGAGCTGATGGAAAACGTCATCGAGCTCTACGAGCAGGTGGTGCAGCAGGCCTACCGAGACGGCAGCGCGCTGGATCTGATCGTGGTGGAAGGCGTGGTGCCGACCCAGCACACCACCTACGCTACCCAAACCAATGCGCAGCTCGCGCATGCGCTGAACGCACGGATCATTCTGGTGGGCACCGGGGATCTCAACGAACCCCAGGCGCTGGCCGAAGAGTTGGATATGCACGCCCGCAGTTTTGGCGGCGTTAGCTCTAGCCGCACCTTGGGCGGCATTCTGATGCGCATGAAGAACCTGCCCTACGGCCAGGAAGATGACCTTTCGGCCGCGCCGGGCACCATCAAACCGCAGCTGGAAGAGCCGGTGCTCAACGAGCTGCGCCGCTACTCCCCGGCGCTGGCCACCGACCGCTTCCACCTGATTGGCGTAGTGCCTTACAGCAAAACTCTGAGTGCCCCGCGCACGCTGGACGTGGCCCGGGCGCTGAATGCCAAGATGCTCAACGAAGGCGAAGCCGCCAGCCGCCGCGTGCTATCTACCAGCCTGTGCGCCCGAAGTGCGGCCAATGCGCTGCATATCTTCACCCCGGGCAGCTTGGTCGTGGCCTCCGGCGACCGTGACGATGTGGTGCTGGCCTCCGCGCTGGCCACCATGAACGGCACCCAGCTGGCGGGCGTTTTGCTCACCAACGGTTTCTTGCCCAACGAGGGCATGATCGAGATGTGCCGCCCAGCGCTGAAAACCGGCTTGCCGGTGCTGGCGGTAGAAACCGACAGCCTGACCACGGCGCAGAACCTGAGCCAGCTCAGCACCGAAATCCCCATGGATGACTTCGAGCGCGCCGAGCAGGTGGCCCGCTACGTGGCTGCCCACATGGATTTGGAGTGGCTGAAAGCCAAGCTGAGCCGTGGCTACACCCGCCGCCTCTCACCCTCGGCGTTCCGCCACCAGTTGGTGAAGCTTGCTCAGCAAGCCAAAAAGCGCATCGTGCTGCCGGAAGGCGACGAGCCGCGCACCATCGAAGCGGCGATCATCTGCCAGCGTCGCGGCATTGCCGACTGCGTGCTGTTGGGCAAACGGGAAGATATCGAGAGCGTCGCCCATCACCGTGGCCTCACGCTGCCCGATGCGCTGACCATCATCGACCCGGAAAGCACCCGCGCCCGCTACATCGGCCCCATGGTGGATCGTCGACGCGGCAAACTGAACGAGCTAACCGCCGAAGCACAGCTTCAAGATACGGTAGTGCTGGGCACCATGATGCTGCAGCTGGATGAAGTCGATGGGCTGGTGTCAGGGGCGGTGCACACCACCGCCAACACTGTTCGCCCGGCGTTTCAGCTAATCAAAACGGCGCCTGAGTACAACCAGGTCTCTTCGATCTTCTTTATGCTGCTGCCGGAACAGGTGGTGGTGTACGGCGACTGCGCGGTGAACCCAGACCCGGATGCCGAAACGCTTGCCGAAATTGCCCTGCAAAGCGCCCGCTCTGCTGAAGCGTTTGGCATCGAGCCCCGCGTGGCAATGATCAGCTACTCCACTGGCGACTCCGGCACCGGTGCGGATGTGGATAAAGTGCGTGAAGCGACCCGCATCGCCAAGGAGCGCGCACCGCATCTCGCTATCGACGGCCCGCTGCAGTACGACGCCGCCGCCATCGAAAGCGTGGGCAAGCAGAAAGCCCCCGACTCCCCCGTGGCGGGCAAGGCAACGGTGTTCGTGTTCCCCGATCTCAACACCGGCAACACGACCTACAAAGCCGTTCAGCGTAGCGCCCGGGTAGTCAGCGTCGGCCCGATGCTGCAGGGTTTGAACAAGCCGGTGAACGACCTGTCGCGCGGCGCTCTGGTGGATGACATCGTCTACACCATCGCCCTCACCGCGATCCAGGCCAGTCAGCGGGAAGGCTAAGTACTCACCGGTCTATACGCGCTAAAAGCAACGCCCCGAACGGTCAACTGTTCGGGGCGTTTTGGTTTTGCGTCAGGTTTAATTGTTCGGAGGTATCACGCCCACATGGGTACCATCGCCTCCAGCACCATCACTAAGCTCATGGCGGTGATAGTCAAAATCGACACTCCGAATACTTTCTTCGCCCAGCGCACGTCGTCTTCTAATCGATAGCCACACAGCGCCAAGTAGAGCCAGTAGCCCCCCATGGTGAGCGCCACGCACAGGTAGCCTGCGCCCGCTTGGCTGGCCAGTACCAGCGCCAGTGACGCGGGAATGAAGGCCACGATATAGCCCAGAATATGGTGTTTGGCACGTTTGATACCGTGAACCACCGGCAGCACGGGTATCGACGCACGGCGATAATCGGCGTAGCGGAAAATCGCGATGGCGTAGGAGTGCGGCATTTGCCACAAGCAGAAAATCACCAGCAGCATGAACGCGCCGCTGTCGAACTGCCCCGTGACCGCGCAGTACCCCACTACCGGCGGCATGGCGCCAGAGAGACTGCCCACCAGCGTGCCGTACTCGGAGTGGCGCTTCATGTAGAGGCTATACACCCCCACGTAGACGCCCCAGCCGATTACCGCCAGCGCCACCGTCAACCCGTTGGTGCCCAGCGCCAAGCAGACAACACCGGCCACCCCCAACAGCGCTGAAATGCCCAGCGCCTGGGTGATCGAGATGCGCCCCTTGGCCAGAGGGCGATGGCGCGTACGCGCCATCAGTGCATCAATATCCCGGTCGATGACGTTGTTACAGGCGCAGCCCGAAGCAATCACCAGGGCAATGCCCATCATCACCGAGGCAAAGGTGACCCAATCGAAGGTGCCGTGAGCGGCTAAAAAGTAGCCGCCCAAGGTCGCAATCAAGTTGCCACCAATGATCCCCGGCTTAGTGAGCGCCAGCACGTCGCGCCAGCGGCTCGGTGCCACGTTTAGCCGATCATCATGTTGAGATGCAGATGCTGCATGATCCATAACGAGCCCCCTACCACCAGGACGAGTATCGTCAGTGTGAAAACGAAGGACATCACGTTCCAGCCTTCGTCGGCTTTGGTATTCATATGCATAAACATGACCAGCTGGACCAAAATCTGCAGCACGGCTGTTATAGCGATGACCACCACCGTCGTGGCGGTGCTCAACGCACCGCTCATAACGACCGCGAACGGAATCACGGTTAGCACTAAAGATAGCAGAAGCCCCGTCACATACGATTTAACGCTGCCGTGGGAAGACGTTGAAGATGATGAATGACTCATGTCACAGCACTCCCATCAGATAAACGAACGAGAAGACGCAGATCCACACGATGTCCAGGAAGTGCCAGAACAGGCTCAGGCACAGAATCCGCGGACGTGTCATCGGGGTGATGCCCTTGGTCGAAAGCTGCACGAGCATCACTAGAATCCACACCAAACCAACGGTCACGTGGAGGCCGTGGGTGCCGACCAGGGTAAAGAAGGACGAGAGAAACGCGCTCTGATCAGGGCCGTAGCCCTGATGAATCAAGTGCTGAAACTCGTACACTTCCATACCGACGAACGCGGCACCGAGCAAGAAGGTGATCGCCAGCCACGCTTTTACTTGGCCGACGCGCTCGGCGTTCATCGCCAGTACGCCCATACCAAAGGTGAAGCTACTGAACAGCAGCAGGAAGGTTTCGACCAGCACAAAGGGCAGCTCAAAAATATCTGCCGCCGTTGGCCCGGCGGCCGTGCCTTTCATCAGCACGGCGTAGGTAGCGAACAGTGACCCGAAGATCACCAGGTCACTCATCAAGTAGACCCAGAAGCCAAATACTTTCGTGCCGGTCGCGTCGTGGTGCTCATGGGGCTCGGACGCGGCGCCATGATGTAGAGTATCGGTGGCCATTACGCGCGTGCCTCCACATAGTTGGTCTGTTCACGGTCAGACGCTGCGCTGCTCGACGCAGACGTTTTGCGCTTTTCGTGCGCGCGCTCGATGCGCTCTACTTCGGCAGCGGGCACGTAGTAGTCGATATCTTCGTTGAATACACGGGCGATGAAACTGACGACGATGCCCAATGCACCCACGGCTGCCAACCACCAGATATGCCACACTAGCGCAAAGCCTAGAATCAGCGCGAAGAAGCTAATCACCGGACCCGCCACGGTATTGCGCGGCATGTGAATATCGGTGTAGGGCGCTTCGTCCAACTGCTCGTTGCTACGCTGCTTTTGCGACCAGAAGCTGTCGATGTCGCCGACTTCCGGCAGGCGCGCGAAGTTGTAGAACGGTGCAGGCGACGAGATGGACCACTCCAGCGTGCGACCATCCCAGGGGTCGCCGGTTAGGTCGGCATTCAGCTTGCGGTCGCGGATACTGACCCAGAACTGAATGATGGTGCAGGCAATCCCCATCATGATGATCACGGCACCTACCCAGGCCAGAATCATCCAGGGTTGCCACTCAGGATTCGCGTAGGACTGCATACGGCGCACGGCACCGAAGAAGCTCAGCACGTAGAGCGGCATGAACGCGACGTAGAAGCCGATGAACCAGCACCAGAACGAGCGCTTGCCCCACTTCTCGCTCAGCGTGAAGCCGAACGCTTTGGGGAACCAGTAGGTCAGGCCCGCCATCATGCCGAACACCACGCCGCCAATGATCACGTTGTGGAAGTGGGCAATCACGAACAGGCTGTTGTGCAGGACGAAGTTGGCTGCTGGCAGCGCCAGCATCACGCCGGTCATACCGCCTAGGGTAAAGGTGATGATGAAGCCCAGGGTCCATAGCACTGGCGAGGTCAGCTCCAGGCTGCCGCGGAAGATGGTAAACAGCCAGTTGAACACCTTCACCCCGGTGGGGATGGCAATGATCATCGTCATGATGCCGAAGAAGGCATTGACGTTGGCCCCGGCGCCCATGGTGAAGAAGTGGTGCAACCAGACGATGAACGACAGCAGCGTGATGGCCACGGTGGCCCACACCATGGTCTTGTAACCGAACAGGCGCTTACGGGCGAAGGTCGCGATGACTTCCGAGAACACGCCAAAGGCGGGCAGGATCAGAATGTACACTTCCGGGTGGCCCCAGGCCCAGATGAGGTTGACGTACATCATCATGTTGCCGCCAAAGTCATTGGTGAAGAAGTGCATACCGAAGTAGCGGTCAAGCGTTAGCAGCGCGATGGTCGCAGTCAGAATCGGGAACGAGGCAATAATCAGGACGTTGGCGCACAGCGACGTCCAGGTAAAAATCGGCATGCGAAACAGGGTCATGCCTTTGGTGCGCATTTTCAGAATGGTAACGAAGAAATTAATGCCGGTGAGCGTGGTGCCTATCCCGGATATTTGCAGTGCCCATATCCAGTAATCGACCCCCACCCCAGGGCTAAACTCTATCCCCGATAAAGGCGCATAAGCGAGCCAGCCGGTTTTGGCGAACTCCCCTACCACGAGGGAAATATTGACCAAAATCGCCGAGACAGCGAACAGCCAGAAACTCAGGTTATTCAAAAACGGGAAAGCAACGTCGCGGGCGCCGATTTGCAGCGGCACCACCAGGTTCATCAGGCCGATGACCATGGGCATCGCAACGAAGAAGATCATGATTACGCCGTGGGCGGTAAAGATCTGATCGTAGTGTTCAGGAGGGAGATAACCAGCAGCCCCACCGGCCGCCATGGCCAACTGGGTACGCATCATAATCGCATCGGCAAAGCCGCGTAGCAGCATCACCAAGGCCACCACAAAGTACATAATGCCGAGCTTTTTGTGATCAACGGAGGTGAACCACTCGTTCCACAGCCAGCCCCATTTTCGGTAGTATGTCAGTGCGCCTAGTAGCGCGGTACCCCCAATCGCCATAAAGGCGGCAACGACCATAATGATCGGTTCGTGGTATGGAATGGCTTCTAACGTGAGTTTTCCAAACATGCTTAACCCCCCGCTTCAACGCTTGTGGGATGGCCGCCCATGGCGTGTTCATCACCCGCATGCTGATTGGTAACGTGGCCGATCGCGGCCTGCTGTTGAGACGCGCTGGCGCTCTCTAGCTCGCTGGATTCACCGTGGCTATCGTGGGCATCACTGATGGCGTCACCGTGGCTTGCATGACCGCCGTGCCCACTGCCGTCACCGCCGTGGAAGCTGCTGACAATCGACTCATACAGCTCGGGCGTGACCGCCGAGAAGTACTCCACCGGGTGGTATTCACTCGGCTCTGCCAGGGCGTTGTAGCCTTCAGGGAAGGTTAGGGTGTCATCGGCTGTGCGCACGTTTTCCACCCAGGCATCGAATTCCGCCGGAGAGGTGACGTGGGCATCGAAGGTCATCCCAGAGAAGCCAGCGCCGCTGTAGTTGGTGGAACGGCCGGGGTAGACGCCCTCTTCGTCGGCAATCAGGTGAACGTCGTTATCCATGCCCGCCATGGCGTAAATCTGGCTGCCTAAACGTGGAATGAAGAACGCGTTCATTACCGAGCCAGAACTCACTCGGAAGCGCACCGGCGTATCCACCGGGAAAGCCACTTCATTGACACTGGCAATGCCCTGCTCGGGGTAGATGAACAGCCACTTCCAATCCAGCGCCACGGCTTGAATCTCCATGGGCGCCACGTCGCTCTCAAGCGGTTTGTGGGGGTCTAGGCTGTGGGAGGTTTTCCAGGTGAGGAACGCCAGAACGGCAATGATCAAGCAGGGAACGGTCCAAACGGCCGCTTCGATGGCATTGGAGTGCGCCCAGTCCGGCAGATACTTGGCAACGCTATTGCTGCGCCGGTAGCGCCAGCCAAACAGTAGCGTCATCACAATCACCGGAATGACCACAATCAGCATCAGCCCAAAGGAGGTCAGAATCAGCGAGCGCTGCTCAACGCCAATCTGCCCCTTGGGATCCAGCAATGCAGAACTGCAGCCCGTTAACAGCAAGCACAATACGACGAGCACAAAAGTGCCTCGCCTGCGCCAGTGGGTAGGTAGTTGCATGGTGTGATCTCATCAGAGAGTTGTCTAAAACAGCCTGCTGCTTGGCGGACGTGTAGCCAACTAAGTAGCAAGCTAACTATCACCCCATACTTTTCCCAGAACAGTGAGCGCAACTGCGTTGCTCCGGGAAAAATATGCGCCACCTTAGGGGTTGGTGGCGAGCCTTGGCCGTGCACCTTGCGTGCATCAACTAAGACTAAAGTATTTTCTATTGATCTGGGTCAATCAGAAAGAGACGTTATGCCGCACCCTGCGCACCCGTTGGGTGCCAAGCAGCATCCTCTCTGTTTAGGCGAGCGTGACGCTCAAGGTGGGCAGTGGATGGCGCTCCAGCAGGCCAGGGGCTCGCTCATCGTCGGTGACGACGATATCGAAATCCTCCAGCGAGGCAAAATAGGCCGGACGCACCACGCCGAACTTACTGGCATCGACAATCAAAAGCCGCTGCATCGCGGTGGCAATCGCCGCCTGCTTAGGCCCGACTTCATGAAAATGGAAGCAGCTTACTCCCCGTTCGCAATCCACCCCAGCGGCGGAGATCAGCGCTTTATTGATGCCCAAACGCTCGATAGCTGCGCCCATACCGTCGCTGCCAAATGATTGGGAGGAAGCGTAGAACAGCCCGCCCAGCAGCACTAGGCGCACATTGGGCAGCGCTGCCACGGCGTTGGCAACGTTAAGGGCATAGGTGACCACCGTTAATTCATGAAAACGGCTTAGCTGGCTGAGCAGTGGAATCAACGTCGAGCCGCAGTCGATAAACAGCGTGTCGCCCTCTTCAATAAAGCTGGCCGCACGCTGGCAAAGACGCTGTTTGACCTGATAGTGGCTCGATTGCTGCTCAGTAAGGTCGTATACCGGCGTCACGCCGGGGCAGCTTGCCATCACTAGCCGCCCACCCAGCAGGCTAATGGCTGAAGGTTGCGTTGAAAGATCCCGACGAATGGTCATTTCGGAGACTCCGCACAGCTCGGCGGCATCGCGAAGATGCAGTGTTCCCCCGCTAGCCAACGCTTCTTGCAACATCGCCATGCGCTGTGCGCTCCGGTCATTCATAGCAGGCATCTCCTTATGATGCATGTTGTTATCGATGTTAGACCCAACTGGGCTACCTATGCTGCGTCAGCCCCTTACTGATTTCCACTGCGACACAGCGTTAGACTCCGCCATGATGCGCTTATCACATTTAAACAGCGTTGATGTGACAATGCTTGCAAATCAACGTTAAAAAAATAACACTCAATGTTATAATTTTAACATTACGCCAGCCTACACGACCCACAACGTCGGTACGCCAGTTGCTCTGGTACCGTAATACAACCCTGTTGAGGCTTCCATGACTGCTTTATCCCACTCTCGTTCTTCTTCGTTCGTCACGCTTGGCGCTGGCGTTTTACTGACAAGTGCTGCCTTGGCAACTCCAGCGTTTGCCGACGATGCCGAGCCGCACACCCTTGACCGCCTTTGGTCGTTTGCCAACGTCTCAGTCAACTATCTCGACTGGTCGAACGGCACCGAAGCGCGCACTGCTAGCAACGCAGCGAAAAGCGACTTTACGTATGTTGAAATCGAAGGCGGCGTTGGCTTTAGCTGGGGTGAATTTTACGGCTTCTTCGATTTCGAGAACCCCACCAACGATCAGTTCGACCAAGCCAGTGGCGGTAAAGACAACTTCCGTACCGCCGGTAAAGTGACCTCGCACATCTACCTGGGTGACAGCCCACTTTCGCTGTACGCCCACCTGTACGATTTCCGCGACTACGGCTATGAACTTCGCGAGCAAGACCAAATTCTGGGTCTTGGCTACCGCACCACGTTCGATAACGGCCTATGGTTCAAACCGTTCATCGGCGCCGCGCGGGTACAGAGCAATAGCTACACTGGCATGAACGGCTTTATGGCTGGCTGGGTCGCGGGCTACGACTTCACCGCTCTGAACCAAAACTTCAGCGTGATCAACTGGCACGAGCAGACCTTCGGCCGTGATGACGAGTACCTGACCCAGAACTACGTGGGCGATAAAGCAGGCAGCGTAGGTACCAACGGCGCACTGAGCCTGTGGTGGCACCCGTCTGATCTGATCACCACGGGCGTGCAGTACCGCTACTCAGAGAATAAACTGGGTACCCCGGACGCTTACCAAAATGCGATGATCTACTCAGTTAAGTTGAACTTGCTGTAATCGCTCCCACTCCTCACGATCCGAAGGTACTCCCATGACCCTCATCATGAGCTTGGTTGGTATGGTCACCCTGGTGGCCATCGCCCTGATTTTTTCTTATGACCGCAAGTCGATTCGGCTGCGCACCGTACTGGGTGCTTTTGCTATCCAGGCCGGTATCGGTGCATTCGTGCTCTACGTGCCGTTCGGCCAGGCGGTGCTGCAAACCATTTCCGCCGGTGTTAGCCAGGTACTGGTGTTTGCTAACGACGGTATCGGCTTCCTGTTTGGCGGCCTAGCCGATGTGGAAAACGTCGGCTTTGTCTTTGCTATCAAAGTACTGCCGGTCATCATCTTCTTCTCGTCGCTGATTGCCGTGCTCTACTACCTAGGCATCATGCAGTGGGTCATTCTGATTCTGGGCGGCGCACTGCAAAAAGCACTGGGCACCTCGCGCACCGAATCGCTCTCTGCGACCGCCAATATCTTCGTGGGCCAAACCGAGGCTCCGCTTGTCGTACGCCCATTTATTGCCCGCATGACGCCTTCGCAGCTATTTGCGGTGATGTGTGGCGGCTTAGCCTCGGTAGCCGGTTCCGTTCTAGCAGGCTACGCAGCGCTGGGCATTCCCATGGAGTATCTGGTGGCGGCCTCGTTCATGGCGGCGCCTGGCGGCCTGCTGTTCGCCAAGCTGATCATGCCGGAAACCCAGAACGTGGAAGATAGCGACAGCGTTTCCAAGGTCGATGAAGAGCTGAAAGAGCAGGACGACAAGCCTACCAACGTACTGGATGCCGCGGCGTCCGGCGCGACCTCCGGCCTGATGCTGACGGCCAACGTGGGTGCCATGCTGCTGGCGTTCATCGGCTTGATCGCGCTGATCAACGGCATTTTAGGCGGCGTTGGCGGCTGGTTCGGCTTTGAATCGCTGAGCCTCGAGCTGATTCTCGGCTGGCTGTTTGCGCCGCTGGCGTTCCTGCTCGGCGTGCCCTGGGAAGAGGCAACCCTGGCGGGTTCATTTATCGGCCAGAAGCTGGTGGTCAACGAGTTCGTGGCCTACATCAACCTGGCCCCCTATATCGATGGGGAACAGGTGGTGGCGGCAACGGGTCAGATGATGACCCCGCACACCATGGCGATTCTCTCCTTTGCGCTATGTGGCTTTGCCAACCTGTCGTCCATTGCGATTCTGCTGGGCGGCCTGGGTAGCATTGCGCCCACGCGCCGCAAAGAGATTGCCCGCTTCGGTGTGAAAGCCGTATTGGCCGGTACGCTCTCTAACTTGATGTCGGCATCCATTGCTGGCTTCTTTATTGCGCTTGGCAACCTGACGGCTTAACGCAGCGAGCACCACACCATTCAACGGGCGCTGCTATGTTTTCGCAGTGCCCGTTTTGTCTTTTATCGATTTGCGAGAATTTCATGAACGCGACTGCCTTCCCCCAGCTCACTCAAGCCCAACTCACCCAAGCCGCTCGCCAAGCGTTGACGCTGATGGATTTGACCAGCCTGAACGACAGCGACACCGACAGCGTGATCGAAGCGCTGTGCCAGCAGGTGAAGACGCCGTTCGGCAACCCGGCGGCGGTGTGCGTTTATCCGCAGTTCATCGTCACCGCTGCCCGCGCGCTCAGCGCCCACAAGCTGGAGAGCCAAGTCAAGATCGCCACGGTCACCAACTTCCCCCACGGCGGCGACGATATCATGGGCGCTGCCCGTGAAACCCGCGAAGCCGTGGCGTCTGGCGCTCACGAAGTCGACGTGGTGTTTCCTTACCGTGCGCTGATGGCAGGCGATGAAGAGACCGGCCGCGAGCTGGTAGAAATGTGTAAAGCCGCCTGCGGCGGACAAGCCCAGCTAAAAGTCATCATCGAATCTGGCGAACTCAAAGAGCCTGCGCTTATCCAACGCGCTAGCGAGCTGGCCATCGAAGGTGGCGCGGACTTTATCAAAACTTCCACCGGTAAAGTACCGGTCAACGCTACCCTGGAAGCCGCCGAGATCATGCTAAAAGCCATCAAAGCCAGCGGTAAAAATGTCGGTTTCAAAGCCGCTGGTGGCGTTCGCACCGCCGAAGAAGCGGCCCAGTACCTGGCGCTGGCTGCCGACATCATGGGCCCGCAGTGGGTGACGCCCGAGTACTTCCGGTTCGGTGCATCCAGCCTACTGACGAACCTACTGAACACGCTAAACGGCAATGCCGATGCCGCGACCAATGGAGGCTACTAAATGTCGTCAAACGCATCTCACCACGCCCTGCTCCCCCAAGAACTGATTCGCCTGAAGCGCGACGGCCAGCCGCTTCCCGCTGAAGAGATCAAAGCCTTCGTACAGGGCATCGCCGACGACCGCATCAGCGACGCGCAGATTGGCGCCTTCACCATGTCGGTGTTTTTAAACGGCATGAGCCGCGAAGAAGTCGTGGCATTGACCACCGCGACGCGCGATTCTGGCCACGTCATGCAGTGGGATTCCCTCAACCTGCCCGGCCCGATTGTGGACAAGCACTCCACCGGCGGCGTGGGCGATCTGGTATCGCTGGTGCTCGGCCCCTGGGTCGCTGCCTGCGGCGCGTTCGTGCCGATGATTTCTGGCCGTGGCCTGGGCCACACCGGCGGCACGCTGGACAAGCTGGAATCAATCCCCGGCTACGACCCCTACCCCGCGCCCGAGCGCTTCAGCGATGTCGTAAAATCCACCGGTGTGGCGATTATCGGCCAAACCGGCAACCTCGCCCCGGCGGATAAGCGCATCTACGGCGTGCGCGACGTGACCGCCACCGTGGAATCCATTCCGCTGATTACCGCTTCCATCCTGGGTAAAAAGCTGGCCTCTGGCCTGGACGCCCTGGTCATGGACGTTAAGGTCGGCAGCGGCGCATTTATGCCCACCCCGGAAAAATCCCGCGAGCTAGCGAAAAGTATCGCCAATGTCGCGACCCAAGCGGGCACGCCCACCACCGCGCTGCTCACCGATATGAGCCAACCGCTGGCCCCCTGCGCCGGTAACGCGGTAGAGATCGTCGAAACCCTGGCGCTACTGCGCGGCGAGCGCGCCAACAGCCGCGTGATGCAAGTCACCCGCGAACTCGCCGTTGAGATGTTGATTGCGGGTAAGCTGGTGGCTAACCGCGAAGAAGCCCTCACCAAGCTCGATAAAGCGCTCACCTCTGGCGCGGCGGCGGAAGTCTTCGCCCGCATGGTGCGCGAACTAGGCGGCCCCGCCGACTTTATGGAGCGCTCGGACAGCTACCTGGCCACCGCCCCGGTGATTCAAGCGGTGTACCCCGAGCAGAGCGGTATCGTACAGCGCTTCGATACCCGCGCCGTAGGTATGAGCGTGGTGGAACTGGGCGGCGGTCGCCTGCGTAACGACGCCAGCGTCGACCACAGCGTCGGGTTTAGCGATATCGTCGAAATCGGCGACCGCGTGGATAGCCAGCGCCCGCTGGCCATCGTCCACGCCCGCACCGAAGAGGCCGCCGCCCGTGCCGCCGCCCAGCTACGCGCGGCGGTCACCATCGGTGACGCTGAAGCCACCGCCGACACACTGCTGCAAGAGACCTTCCGAGGAGAAGCCTAATGCGCCGTGCCATTGTTTTAGTACTCGACTCTTTTGGAATCGGTAGCGCGCCGGACGCCGCTACCTTTGGCGACCAAGGTGCCGACACCCTGGGCCACATCGCCGCGGCCTGCGCCCGTGGCGAGGCAGATACCGCCGAGCGCTCCGGCCCGTTGAAGCTGCCTAACATGGCCGCGCTCGGCCTGTTCCACGCCCACCGGGATGCCACCGGTAGCGTGGCGGAAGGCGTCAGCCTGCCCGAGCAGTTGAACGGCGCTTACGCCCACGCCAAAGAGATCTCCAGCGGGAAAGACACCCCTTCCGGCCACTGGGAAATTGCCGGTGTGCCGGTGCGCTTTGACTGGGGCTACTTTCTCGACAAAACCAACAGTTTCCCCTTGGAACTGCTGGATAGCATTGTTCAGGAAGCGGATTTAACGGGCGTGATCGGCAACTGCCACGCATCGGGCACCGAGATTATTGCGCGCCTGGGCGAAGAGCATATCGCCACCGGCAAACCGATCGCGTACACCTCGGCCGACTCCGTGTTCCAGATTGCCGCCCACGAAGAGCACTTTGGCCTGGAGCGCCTCTATGCGCTGTGCGAAACCGTGCGCGAGCTGCTGGAGCCCTACAACATTGGCCGTGTTATCGCCCGCCCGTTTATCGGCGACGACCGCGAAAGCTTTGCCCGCACCGGCAATCGCCGCGACTACAGCATCGAGCCGCCGACCCCCACCGTGCTGCAAAAGCTGGCTGAAGCCGGCGGTGAAGTGGTGTCGATTGGCAAGATCGCCGACATCTACGCCCACTGCGGCATTACCCACAAGGTCAAAGCCAGCGGCCACGACGCGCTGATGGAGGCCACCCTGGCGGAAGTGGCGCGCACCGCCAACGAAACCAGTGACCGCCCGACCATGATCATGACCAACTTCGTCGATTTCGATTCGGTCTATGGCCACCGCCGGGACGTTCCGGGCTACGCCGCTGCGCTGGAGCACTTCGATGCCCGCCTGCCGGAGCTGCTTGCCGCCCTTAACGACGACGACCTGCTGCTGCTCACCGCCGACCACGGCTGCGACCCTAGTTGGGAAGGCACCGAGCACACCCGCGAATACGTGCCGATCATGGTGCGCGGCGCAGGCTTCGCCCCCGGCCCGCTGGGCGAGCGCGGCACCTTTGCCGACATTGGCCAAACCCTGGCGGATTTCTTTGCCGTCGACGCCATGGCCGATGGCGAGAGCTTTTTACCGAACGCGGCATAAAAGCCGACAACCCCATTAGCACGCTGATGTGCACAGCCTGAATGCCACTGATTGGGTTATTCAGGCCAAACATTTTTTAGAGAGGAGTGTTCCATGGCTACCCCACATATCAATGCCGAGAAGGGCGATTTCGCCGATACTGTACTGATGCCCGGCGACCCGCTGCGCGCCAAGTACATCGCAGATACCTACCTGGAGAACGTGCGCCAAGTAAACGACGTGCGCAGCATGTTCGGCTACACCGGCACCTACAAAGGCCGCGAGATTTCCGTAATGGGCCACGGTATGGGCATCCCCTCCGTCTCCATTTACGCCAAAGAGCTGATTACCGATTACGGCGTGAAGTCGATCATTCGCGTCGGCTCCTGCGGCGCGGTACGCGACGATGTCAACGTGCGCGACGTGGTGATTGGCATGGGCGCCAGCACCGACTCCAAAGTGAACCGCATGCGCTTCAATGACCACGACCTGGCCGCCATTGCCGACTTCGAGCTGGCCAGCCACGCCGTGGCGGCCGCCAAAGCGCAGAACGTCGCCGTGAAAGTCGGCAACATCTTCTCGGCGGACCTGTTCTACAACCCGCAAACCGACATGGCCGAGCTGATGAAGCGCTACGGCATTGTCGGCGTCGAGATGGAAGCCGCTGGCCTGTACGGCGTGGCAGCTGAGTTCGGTGCCCGCGCACTGACCATCTGCACCGTGTCTGACCACATTCTGAAAGGCGACTCGCTCTCCAGCGCCGACCGTCAAACCACCTTCAACGACATGATGGTGATTGCGCTCGACACCGTTCTACGCGACGACGCTGCCAGCGCTTAACCGCTTGGAATCAAGCGCCCACTGAGAGGATAACGCCATGAGCCAAGCGGATCAGGCCCTGGTAGACACGCTGTTGACCACCCTGGGCAACGCCTACGCGCCCTACTCCAACCACCCGGTTGCAGCGGTCATGGAGTGCCCGGATGGTCAGCAGTTTGCCGGTAGTAACGTGGAAGTCGCCCACTACAAAGGGCTATGCGCCGAAGCCTCGGCCATTTCCGCCATGATTACCGCTGGCCAGCGCGAGCTTGCCAAGGTATACGTCATGGGCCCTGGCGAGCATCTCTGCACGCCCTGCGGCGACTGCCGCCAGCGCATTCGCGAGTTCGCCACCCCCAGCACGCAAATCATGGTGCTCTCCAAGCAGGGTGAGGTGCTAAAAACCTACACCATGGACAGCCTGCTGCCCGATGCTTTTGGGCCGGAGCAGTTGCCGGGGCGTTAGAAGGCCATGATTTACGTTATGAGCGCAGGCCAGACAAGGCGAAATTAACCGAAAAAGCGGAGTTTACAGATAGTAAATGAGCATTTTGAGGTTAATTTCAACGCAGTATGGACAAGCGTAATAGTAAATCGGGGTCTTCTTAGCTCGTTTCTCGCAACACAAGCGCCACCGGCAGCGACACGTGCCGGGGCGCTTTTCTCGCCAGCGCTTCGCTCAACAGCTCGACACTCATCGCCGCAATGGCCGCAATATCCTGGCGCACGGTGGTTAAGCCTGTAGCTAAGGTAGGCAGGTCGTCAAAGCCGGTAACGGCCACGTCTTCGGGCACACGAATATCGCGATCTTCCAGCGCGGCGACACAGCCGAGCGCCAGCTCGTCGGTAGCGCAGACCAGCGCATCGAACGGTAGTGGATCGTCGTAGTTGAGAATACGGTTAAGGTAGCGGTAGCTAGTGAGCGAGTCGGACGTAAACCGATAGGGCAGGCTGAGTAGCTGCTCGCTAAGCGCTGCCTCTGCCATCGCTTGCTGGTAACCGGAAAGGCGGCTGTGGGGGCGCGGTACGTCCAACTCTCCGCCCACAAAGGCAATCCGCGTTCGCCCTTGTTGAATCAGATGCTGAGTGATCTGGTATAGCCCGGAGACATCGTCCGGAGCCACCGAAAAGCCTTCCCCCGCATTGCCAATGCGTACAAACGGTATGTCCGCCGCGCGCAGCACGCCTGGGCGCTCGTCTTCACCCGTTTCCCCTAGCAAAATCGCCGCGCCCGCCCGTTCGGGCAGCTCATGGGTTTGGTCGTGGTGGAAAAAGATCGGCACCATGCCCTGCTGGTGCAGCGCGACGGTCAGGTGCTGGTAGAGCAGAATATAGTAAGGGCGCAGCTCGATATCTTGCCGCCCAAGGGAGATTCCTACGACGGCGGCTTTGCCGCTGATGAGCTGCCGCGCCGCCGCGCTGGGCTGATAGGCCACTTCGCGGCTGATGGTGAGGATTTTGTCGCGCAGCGCGTCGCTGATCCCCGGCTTGCCGTTCAGCGCCCGGCTTACCGAGGCAATCGAGACCTCGGCGCGCCGGGCAATTTCACGAATGGTGGCGGTTTGCGCGCTCGGTTTGTTCTGTTTCATGCCATGCCTCAGCCAGTCGGGCCCTGATTGTACAAAAAGCGGGGCCGAAAATCGCTGAATGCACGGACGCTAATGCCGCTTGCGCTACCAGCCACGCCGCCCCAGTCGCGCCAGCTCGCTATCCAACTGCTGCACCGCCTGCTCCGGCGTGATACTGCCGGACAGCGCATCGTGCACGCGGTTGAAGATCGCGTTGGAGACCCGCGGATAGGCATCGCCGGTAATGCTGGCCGGGCGCGGCACGCCGTTCATCACCGTCTCATATAGCTCGCCGATAAACGGCTGCGCGGCCAGCACGTCTTCGTCCTCATAGAGCGCTGGGCGCGTGGGGTTACGGCCAAACTCAATGGCGTGGGCTTTTTGCTGGGCTTCGGCGGTGAGATAAGCCACCAGATCAGCGGCCGCCTGCGGCTCATCCGAGTAACGGGACACCGCCCAGTTCCAACCGCCCAGCGTTGCCACCGACTGCCCTTCTGGCCCGCTGGGCAGCGGCGCTACGCTAAACTTGTTCTGGATCGGCGTGCCGTCCGCTTGCCCCAGCGACCACACGTAGGGCCAGTTGCGCATAAACACCGCGTTGCCCGCCTGGAATACGCCGCGAGCCTGCTCCTCCATGTAGTTACGCACACCTTCTGGACTGATATCCCCCACCCAAGAGGCCGCTAGCGCCAGGGCTTCCACCGCCTGGGGGTTGTTAACCGTGACCTGCCCCTCGGCATCCACGAACGTACCACCGCCGTAGCTGGCCACCCACTCCAGCGCGTTAGTGGTCAGCCCTTCGTAGGCACGCCCTTGAAAGACGAAACCATGCATGCGCTCGTTACCCGCTTCCCGCTCGGCGTTTTGAATGCGCCGGGCAGTGTCGGTCAGCGCTTGCCACGTCTGCGGCACGTCAGCGCCGTACTGCTCGAGCAGATCATGACGGTAGTAGAGCAGCCCGGCATCGGTAAACCAGGGCAGCGCGACCAGCTTGCCCTGCACGGTGTTGTTCTCCATCAGCGAGGGAATAAAACCTTCCGCTGCGCCTTCCGGCAGGTAATCGTGCAAATCCACCAACTGCTCTGCCAGCAGGCCCGGCCAGACGATATCCACCATCAGCACATCGACATCTTGGGATTGGCTGCCCAACAGCTGTTGATAAAGCGAAAGCTTTTCCGTAGGCGAAGCTGGCGTGGTGACGATATTGACCTGATGGCCGTTGGCTTCTGCCCAGCGCTGGGCAAGCGCCGGGCAGAAATCCGCCGCCCCACCATCGCCACAGGCCACGGTGATCTCGGCGGCCAGAGCAGGCAGTGCCACAGGCAGTAACGTCATCAGCAGCAACGGTGTTTTCAATGTTGAGCGCATCGTGGAATCCTCATCTTGTTATTGGGTGTCTTGCGGTCAGAGATGCTCGATGAAATCTGCTGATCAACTGGCAATTGCCAGGCTGCGGTCCTCCAGGCTGGAAACGAAACAGGCGTCCAGCACGGTTTGAATGGCCGCACCGCGAGCAAAATCGGGCTGGTCGTTCTCCCCCGTGCGAATGCTCTCGATAAAGCGCTGATAAATGCTGGGCGTGGGCGGCGCCTTGACCGTGCTCCAGCGGGCAGGATGCACATCGTCGTTCAGGCACACCTGTACCTCGTCTTTGGAGGCATCCAGATCCACGCGGATGGCGCCTTTATCACCGTGAACGCTCAGCGTTAACGAGTTGTGGTGGCCGGTGGCCCAGCGGGTCGCCTGGATGGTGCCCATGGCACCGTTAGCAAAACGTACGCGCATCAGCGCCGTGTCGTTGGCGTCCAGCACGTAGTCGCCAATGCGGTTATCCGGCGCTTTATCGAAGCAGGTCAGCTCGCAGTTCACCCGAGTGATATCGCCCACCGGGAAGCTGGCGAAATCGACGATATGCACGCCCACATCGCCTAGCACCCCTTTGCTGCCGTGGGCTTCCGAGAGCCGCCATAGCCATTGGCTCTCTTGGTCCCAGCGGCCCCAGGCGTTGCTGACCAGCCAGCTTTGGCGGTAGCTGGCGTCCACATGGCGCACGGTGCCAATGGCGCCGCCGGTGACGAGCGCGCGGGCGTGCTGAATGGCAGGGGCGTCCCGGTAGCTCAAGTTGACCATGTTGATGACGTTGGCGGCCTGGGCGGCGGCGGCCATCTCATGGGCATCCTCGGCGTTGGTAGCCAGGGGCTTTTCGCACAGGATATGTTTGCCCGCCGCAATGGCGGCCAGCGACGTGGCCTTGTGCACGCCATCCGGAGTGACATTGCTCACCGCGTGGATATCGTCGCGGGCCAGCATGTCGTCCAGGTCTTGATACACGTCAGCAATGCCGTGGCGCTCGGCAAACGCTTGGGCTTTAGGATAGTCTCGGTCGCAAACGGCCACGACCTCAACACCTTCGATGCGGCCATAGTGCTTGGCGTGTTCGCCCGCCATGCTGCCGGCGCCAATAATCGCGATACGGATCATTTGAACCCCTCCTCGCCGGGTTTATGCAGGCTTTCACCTTTGATTTCGACCGGGTTGGGCGCCTGGTCGGCGGGCACGTTGGGACAGCTATCGATCCAACGGGCGCCTTCCGGCTGTGCCCAGACAACGGCATTTTTGAGCACCCGCTTGACCTGCTCGTCGTAGTAGATCGGGTAGGTTTCGTGGCCGGGGCGGAAGTAGAAAACCTTGCCGTTGCCACGCTTGTAGGTCAGGCCGGAGCGGAACACTTCGCCGCCTTCGAAGGCACTGATGAAAATCACTTCGTCCGGGTTGGGTACCGCAAAGGGCTCGCCGTACATTTCGGTATGGGGCAGTTCGATGTAATCGCCGAGCCCTTGCACGATGGGGTGGCCAGGATTCACTACCCAGAGCCGCTCACGCTCGCCGGCTTCTCGCCATTTCAGCGAGCAGGTGGTGCCCATCAGCCGTTTGAAGATTTTCGAGTAGTGGCCGGAGTGCAGCACAATCAAGCCCATGCCCTGCAGCACGCGTTTTTGCACCCGGTCAACGGTCTCTTCCAGCACGTCGCCGTGGGCGGCGTGGCCCCACCACAGCAGCACATCGGTATTCTCCAAAGTCTCTTCGCTGAGCCCTTGTTCTGGGTCTTGCAGCGTGACGGCGGTAGCGGACAGCGCCTCTGACTCATTCAAACCGTCGGCGATGCACTGGTGCATCCCGGTAGGATAAATGCGCGCTACCACCTCGTTGGTTTGCTCGTGGACGTTCTCGCCCCACACGGTGACTCGCAGTGTCATCGCTCTCTCCCAAGCGTGTT
The DNA here is from genome assembly GCF_056857635.1 of Vreelandella sp. L-15. Taxonomy (NCBI): domain Bacteria; kingdom Pseudomonadati; phylum Pseudomonadota; class Gammaproteobacteria; order Oceanospirillales; family Halomonadaceae; genus Vreelandella; species Vreelandella sp. L-15. Next base: position 29,356 of record NZ_JBSXNN010000080.1, read on the forward strand.
CGTGTATGACTTCACCAGCCGTTTCGACCGGCGCCTGGGCAAAAAGTAAACGTTTACTTATTAGCTTTTAGTCGCATCTTCAATGTCGTGCCACAGAGATTATTTATCGGTGTTTTCCGCCACGCGTTCTACATCCACGATGCCCGAGCGGCTGACCACGACCTTCCAACGAGCAAGATAGGGCGTGTCCTCGCTGCCGGTTTCACGTATCACTAGGTTGAATAGATGGCGCCGCTCCACACTCTCGCGCACCGCCTGACCATCTTTGAGCCGGTAGATGTGGTGCTTCTCTTTGCTCATTAGGCGGGTCAGCATCGAGAGGTCGATATGCAGCGTTTCGCGGGTGTGTTCATAACCACTGAGAAAGCGCGTTGGCGACATGCGCGAGCTGGAGCGATAGTGCATCACTACCTCGTCACGCTGGGCCACGGTGCGCCGCCGCATCTGCTGAATATCGTCATCCAGAGCGGAATAGCGCTTGTAGTCGAACCACTCAAGTTGCCGCCCTACCAGGGCGTTGCGGGTGGGGTCGATGTATTGGCGACGCCATTTGGGGCGGCCACGGCGCAGCCAGCGCCATAGCGTGTTACGCAGGTCATCTTTGAAGACTTCCCGCAGCGCATAGAGCAGCGCCATGGCCAGCACAAACAGTGCGGTAATATCCCCCAAGGCGTTGCGTAGCTGCAGAACACCCAGCGACACAAACGCCATCACCACTGCCGTGGCCAGCGCTTTGACCGCCTTTTGTTCGCCGCTACCCAGCTCCAGGGCACGCTGCTTGAGGGTGATCGGTTGCTCAATCAAGAGCCGCAGCAGACGCATTTTATTCGACATGCGAGTCGGATCTTCCATGACCCGTTCGGCGTTGTACTCCTGGGCCTGACGGTACTCCCCTTCGCGCTGGCAAATGGTAATAAAGCGCCGCTTGATATCACCAAACGGCCCGCCCCGTGGCATATGCGCGACTAGAGCTAATAGCTGCTGCTCGGTGAACCAGGAGAGGTAGTTGTCGATATTGGCAAAGTATTTATAAAGGCGCTCGTCGCTGGGCGGGTTACGCCGCAGGCGTTTGAGAATGCCGTCACTCAGGTCACTCATTTCCGCGAGCCGTTCGGTCAGTGCGTTGGCCTTCTCATTCCAGGCGTCTGGCTCATCGGTTGGCTCGCGACGCAGCTTACGGGCGTCAGCCAGCAAGGCTTGGGTGGTGCGCTCCAAGGCCCCCACGTATTGATAGGCGTAAAGGCTGAGGCTCAAGCGGTAAGAGTCGCTACCCAACTGGTTACGGCTAGCCAATCGGCTATGCACCAGCGGCAAGTGATACTCGTCGCTGTAGTAAGTGCGCGAGACACTGATCGCACCATGATAAAATGCCTCTTCGGAAATGACGTGAGTGCTCAACCCAAGCTCTTTGGGCACGAACAAATACACATCGAGCGTATGCGAGGTTTCTTCTTTTAGCCGCCGCGATAGGCGCAGTTGGAAGCTATTTTTACGCTCAACGTTGATCACCTCACGAATCTCCTACTTCATTGCCAAACACGATGATATACCATGGTGAGCTCGCCATAGTGGTCTGCTAAACAGAGGCTACGGTTTACTATTTCGCCTTGGAGCTAGGGAATGTCCACCGCCCGTTTTTCACCCTTTGAGCTGCTGCTGCTCAAAAGCCGCAGCCAAGTGGATACGGCCACACTACTACTGCTGGGCTGGGTGCTGGTGCACCGCCAGCACGTCTCGGAAGGCCAGCGGCGTCGCCGCTTGGCCCAGGTGACATCGCAGTTTCGCCACGGACACGAACTGGGGCCGGTGATGAGTATTGCCCACAGCCAAGACCTGCACGCCATTCAGCTGGCCGCCGAGGTGGTACGCAAAGAGTGTACTAAAGAGCGTAGCCTGAGTGTGATGCACCAAGCGATTACCGTGGCCACGGACGACGGCGATATCTCGCTTGCCAACCATTATATCCTGCGTTTTTTAGCCGATTTGCTAAACGTAGCGCCGGCCACCTTGGGCACGCTTTTTCAAGAGCTGACCGGCCAGCCCTTGCGCCCACCAGAAGACCCAAGCCGCGACGCCTATTGGCAAACCCACGACCCGGCTTATTACGCCCAGAAGGCGCAAGAAGAGGCCGACGCCGCCCAACGCGAGAAGGCATCGCAAGAACAGGCTGAACAGCAGCAGCGGGCCAAAGCCGATAAACAGCAGGAAAAGAAGCAGAAGCAGCAGGAAAAAAAGCAGCAAAAAGAGGACGCCCGCCGTGCCAAAGCGCGGGCGGAGCAGTCCAGCGCCGAACAGGCCCGAGCCGAACAAGCGCGTCAGGAGCGAGCACGCCAGGAACAGGCGCGACAAGAGGAGTCACGACGACGCCAGCAACGTAGCAGCCCACCGCCTCCCGATCGCACTACCCGCGCCCTGGCCGTGCTGGGGTTAACCCCCGGTGCCAGCAAAGCTGACGTGCGCCGGGCATATCGGCGCATGGCTCAGCTACACCACCCGGACCGCTTCTACTCCGAGAGCAAGCACCAGGTCGCTCTGGCGTCGGCGCGTTTTCAACGCATCAAAAATGCCTATGATTATTTGATGCAAACCTACTAATCACTACGCTTGGAAAGAGACTTCCTGGATTATGCGCGACCTGTACCAACGCCTCGCCCTGACGCCGGATGCCAACAACCAGCAGATTAAGAGCGCCCTGGCCCGCTGCCCCAATAGCGCACTACGCCAGGATGCTACCTCCGTGCTCGCCGTTGCCCCACACCGGGAAACCTACGACACCCTTCACCACACCCTGAGCGACATTGGGCGCCTGCGCGCCCGGTTGGGCCTAACCCACGGTGCCCATTGGCAGGGCGATGTGGCCAATGATTTTTCGCTGCCGCCAGATAACGCGATCTCCCGCCACGATGAGCTAGTTGACCGCGTCAGCCACGCGGTCTCGCTCTATAACCGCTGGCGTCGCCTGCGGGGGCCATGGTTACTCATCGCCGTTTTCACCGTGGGGGCGGGCATAGGCCTCGCTTTGGGGTTTGCCTTGAGCTTGGGGCTTGGCTTGGGCTGACGTGCCGTGGCGCTCCCGCTCGTCTTGACGGATTTCCGCCTGAGTGGGGCGTGGTGCGGGCTTCGGGGGCGCGGGCTTTTTATGTGGCTCTTCATTGGAAGAAGAACGGCTCTCCTCGCCCCGCTCCATGCTTAAATCGGTGCCGGAGGTGTCTTCCATACGCGACTCAGAGCGCGCTTCCATGCTGACACTCAAACGCGGTACGCCCAGGTCGATCTCTTGTGCTTCCATGCGCTGCTTCAGCAGCAGGTTAAAGGCGCGGGAAACATCCCACTGCATTTCCGGTGCGGTGCGAAAACGCATCCGCAGGATGGGGCAGCCCTCTTCGAAGCCCTGCACGCCCTGCATCTCCAGCGGCGACCAGATGTAGTGGCGCATCATCGGGTCCTTGCGCAGCTCCTGGGCGGTCTCCTGCATCAGGGTAATCGCATCGTCGATTTTCATATCGTAAGGAATGCGAATACGCATCAGCGCAATACCGAACTGGCGGGACATATTGTGGATCGATTCGATACGACTGAAGGTGATGATGTGCAGCACGCCGTCCAGGTCACGCAGCCGCACGGTGCGCAGTGTTAACCCTTCTACTGTGCCCATATGGCCGTTGATCTGCACAAAGTCATCCACCGCCAACGAGTCTTCAATCAGAATAAAAATACCAGTGATTAAATCCTGCACCAGGGTTTGGGCACCAAAACCAATCGCCAGACCGATCACACCGGCACCCGCCAGCAGTGGCGTGACGTTCACCCCAAGGTTGGCTAGCCCTGCGATCACCGCGATGATGAGAATCGCTACGAAAATGACGTTGCGGATCATCGGCGTGATGGTTTGCGCCCGCGCCTGGTTCACGCGCCGCCCACGGGAGCGAGCCGAAGAGGTCAACGCCCGCTGAATGGCCGTATCGGCAAAAATCCATACCAGCCAGGCCAGCAAAACCGTAGCACCAAGGCTCACCAGTGCTTGCCCGATGCGGGCGCTGGCCACCGCCTGCTGCCCCAGCCCAAACAGCGAGCCTCCCCATACCTGCATGGAGAGTTCGGCAAACACCATCCACGCGCAGATATGCGCCAGCACAAAGCCAAAGCGCTCTAAACGCTTGCGGTACTGACTGAAGCGGCGGCGATGGCGGCGCTTGTTGAGCCGCTCGGCTTGGCGGCGCAGCAGCCCGGTCACGACTAGCGTCAGCACTAGTAAACTGGCAGAGACAATCGAGCGCGCCAGGGCCGTGCCCACATCCCCCACGGTAATAAAAATCGCCAGCAGCGAGCCGCCAACCATTAAAAGCGCCGGGATATGCCACAGCCCTCCCAAGGTACGAATCATCTCAACCGCGGCGCTGGCATCGCGGCGCTGCTTGTAAGGCCGGTTGCAAATCAGATGACGTATGGGGCGCTGAAACTTAAAGATAAAGCGCGCCGATATCAGCGCTGCCAGCATGTTCGCCAGCACCGATACCAAGCCGGAAAGCTCTGCGCCCAGTAGTTCTACTAAGCGCGTGGAGTTCACCGCATCGCCCAAGGCAATCAGCGCGCCAATCACAAACAGGCCACGTAGCGCTTTGTGCTGTAACACCTGCACTGCCGGGAAGCGATGGCCCCGACTGAAGAAGGCGATCACGGTCTCAAACACTACCGAGAGCGCGCGGCCACATAGGCAGATATACGCCACGACAAGCACCACGGCACGGCCAGGGCTGTAGGGCAGAATTTGGCCAATGCCGAGCGTGATGGCAAACGCCAGGGTCCACGGCAGCATGCGACGTAAAAAGTGCACCGCCAGCAGCCACGCTTTGGGGTCGCGGGGAAGATCCAACGGCCAGTGGCGTCGCGTGGCGACTAAGCGGCCAAAGGCAATCATCACTACCAACAGCGCGCTCCATACAAAGGCCAGCACGGCGCCGTCGGCCACCGCGCGAATGACCTCCCCTTGGTCAGCGCCCTCATGTAAAGCGCGTAAGTCATCCGCCCCCTGCACTAGCTGGCGTGACCACTCGTCAATCGGTGAATCTCCCGCCTGGGCCTGTTCGCCAATGTCGGTTAGCGTATCGGCCAGCGCGCCTAACAACCCCTGGCGAACGACGCCATCCTCCTCGGCGGCCTCGGTGCTCACCTGCAGCTCGCGCAGCGAATCCAGTAGTGCGGTGCGCTGCTCCTCGTTTTCAAGCATGGAGATCACATTGCCAAGCGAGCGCTGAAAATCTTCGTTACTTACCTCGGACTGTTCCGACGAGTCGCCACCCGTCAGGTTAGGCAAGGAAACACTCTGCGCCAGTGCCGCCGCGCTGAGCAGCATGCTGAGCACTACGCCTACGATGATTTGGGTTATCCAGTGCTGTCGCACGCATTACTCCCGACATAGACCGGTCACAGGTACCGGTGATTAACATTTACTTCGTTGATTACGCTCAGCCTCAACGTGTGACTATGATAGGCTGAGCCTTCAAACGTTCCTCTCAAGGATACCGAGATGACGCTGCAAGCCCCACCCAAACGCGTAAATAAAGATGGCCAAACACGCTGCGTCGGCGTTGAAATCGAGTTTGCCGGGCTACCGCCCCGCGAGACGGCTGAGCTGGTGCGCACGCTATTTGGTGGGGAGCTTAACGTGGTCAGCCCTCATCGGCTACAGGTGGAAGGCACACGTTGGGGAGAGTTTGGCATTGAGCTGGATACCCAATACGCCCACCCTGATAAAGCACTGCTGGAAGAGCACCATGAAAGCGACAGTGAATGGGCGCGCCAGCAGCACCAGCGGCGAGTAGAGTTTCACCAAAAAACCCGCGAGCTAATCGGCGATATGGTGACCGGCTTGGTGCCCACCGAAATCGTCTGCCCGCCTATTCCTTGGGACGAGCTAGAAACACTCGATACGCTCTTTGAAACGCTGCGGGAAAAAGGCGCCAAAGGCACCGATGCCAGCCTGCTCTATGGTTTTGGTCTACACCTGAACCCTGAGGTGGAAAGCCAGGAGGTGGAGTACCTGCTCGCCATGATGCGCGCCTACCTGCTGCTGGCCAATTGGCTGCGTGAAGAAATTAAGGTGGATATCACCCGCGAAGTGCTGCCGCACGCCAACCCGTTTCCCAAGGAGTACGCCCGTAAGGTGCTGGATCTGCGTTACCAGCCGGACCTCGACACCTTCATCGACGACTACCTGGCCGATAATCCTACCCGTAACCGCGAGCTGGACCTGCTGCCGCTGTTTGCCCACCTGCGCCCGGAACACCCTCACGCGCTGCTGCACGGCCAGTTGACCAAGCCACGGCCCACCTTCCATTATCGGTTGCCCAATGCGCAGCTGTCGCAGCCGGGCTGGGGCAGCGTAATGGAGTGGAACCGCTGGGTGGAGGTAGAGAAGCTGGCCCACGATCAGGACAACCTTCACGCCCGCTGCCAGGAGTACATGGCCGAACAGCGCCAGCCCTGGTGGCAGCGCCTCAAGCGCAGACTGTTTGGCCATGTCTAGACCCCTAATCGGCATCACGACCTCGGATTACAAAAGCCAGCTTGCCTGGTGCTTCGACTGGTTTGCCGTCTGGCGTCACGGCGGCAGGCCGCTGCGGCTTTCCCCTTCCCGCCCCTTGCCAGAGCATCTGGACGGCCTGATCATTGGCGGCGGGGACGACATTCAAGCGCACCTATACGGCGGCGAAGTGCAGCTGGACGTGCGCTTGGATCCCGCCCGGGACGAGTTAGAATTGAGCTTGTTGAATCGGTTCATTCCGCAAAACACACCGGTGCTTGGCATCTGCCGGGGCGCTCAGTTAATTAACGTACATTTGGGTGGCACGCTGGACCCCGATATTTATACGACCCATGAAGGCTTGAAGCGGCGGCGTACCGTGCTGCCCCGTAAAACGGTGGATATCGTCGGCGGCAGCCAACTGTATCAACTGCTGGGCGTCACTTGGTGTCGGGTGAACAGCCTGCATCACCAGGCCGTTAACCAGGCGGGAAAAGGCATTAAAATCGTCGCGAGAGACAGAGATGGGCTAGTGCAGGGGATTGAGTCCGAAGCCCACGACTTTCTGATTGGCGTACAGTGGCATCCCGAATGGCTAATCTTCAACCGCCCCCAGCAGCGTTTGATACGTGCGCTGGTGAAGGCGGCCAAGGCGCCCCGCTAGCCTTTCAGTGCAGCCAATGCCGCGTCGTAATCAGGCTCGTTCTTCAACTCGCTGACCAGCTCGCTGTGCAGCACGCGGTTGTCCGCATCCAGTACAACGACCGCGCGGGCACACAGCCCTTCCATGCTGTTGTTACACAGCGCCACGCCCCAGGCTTCCTGGAACTCCCGATGACGGAAGGTGGAGAGCATCTCAACGTTATCCAGCCCTTCGGCTCCGCAGAAGCGCTTGGCGGCGAACGGCAGGTCAGCCGAGACTACCAGCACAACGGTATCTTGCAGGCTGGAGGCCAGCTCATTAAACCGCCGGGTAGACATCGCACAGGTGGGCGTGTCCACACTGGGTATAATGTTCAACACTTTACGTTTGCCTTGGTAGGTGTCCAGCGTGACATCTTCCAGGTCGCTGTTGGTCAGCGTCATCGCCGGGGCAGCTTGCCCAACGACAGGTAGAGTACCTGCTACATCTATCGGCTGCCCTGCACGAGTAATCTGTTGCATATCAAGCTCCTAATGTATGGTAAAACGGTAATTAAACAAGACGTTTCAGCTTACAGCGTAATGACCTGATTCGGCTATCTTTCCACCGCCGCGATACGATAACGAGAATGCCATGGCCTCTTTAGTCATTATTAAAACCGGGGACGCCTTCCCTGAAGTGGTGGAGCAGCACGGGGATTTCGAACAGCTGTTCATCGACCAGGTGCAGGACGCCCTGCCCGACCACCTGACCCTCGACGTATGGGATGCACGCCTCACCAGCCAGCCGCCGGAGGATATCGTGGCAGCCATCATTACCGGCTCCCACAGCATGGTCAGTGAGCAGCTCCCCTGGAGCGAGACGCTGAAGCCCTGGTTACAGCAGGCACTGGCGGACGACCTGCCGCTGCTGGGCGTATGCTACGGCCACCAGCTGATGGCCGCTGCGTTTGGCGGTGTGAGTGATTACCACCCGGCGGGGCGTGAATCCGGCACACGCAGCGTGCGCCTGACCCAGGCAGGCCGCCAGGACCCGCTGTTCGGGCAACTCCCGGAGTGTTTCGTGGCCCACTTGACCCATGCCCAGGCGGTCATGCAGCTTCCCCCCGGCACCAGCATCCTGGCGCACAATTGCCACGATGCCCACCAGGCGCTGCGCTATGGGCCACGCCAGTGGAGCGTCCAGTTCCATCCCGAGTTTTCACCGCCGGTGATGCGCGCTTATATCGAACGCCAGCGCGCTGCCTTGCGCGACCAGGGCGAAGACCCGGATCAACTGCTGCAAGACGTCGCGGAGACCCCCGACGCCACGCGCCTGCTGACCCGGTTCATCGCGATGCTGTAGTGTGCGTTTGCGATGCTGTAGCGCGCTTTTGGTCGCGCCGCGATGCCAGCCGGTCGGCCAGGCGGGTTGGCTCTGGCAGCTTGGTCTTGCCCAGGCAGCGCATGACCCAGTCCAGCGAAGTCGCCAGCGACAGTCGATGCCCCGGAGACACGAACACTGGCTTGACCTGAGCACGGGAGCGCAGCACGGCACCGATCACTTCCTGCCCGGCCATGAGCGGTACCCAATCGCCTCGGGCCTCTCCCACGTCGGCATGGCGCCCAGTGAGTCGCGACTTGGCAATCCCGATGATCGGCAGGTCCAGCCACAGCCCCAAATGCGCTGCCACGCCCAGCCGCCGAGGGTGGGCGATGCCCTGCCCATCCACCATGACCAGCTGCGGGCGTGTTTTCAACTGGGCAAAGGCTCCCAGCGCCGCCGGAATTTCCCGAAACGACAGCAGGCCCGGGATGTAGGGCATGCGCGTGGGTTCCCGGTGAACCACCTGCTCCACTACAGTCAGTGGCGGCGCCTGCTCCGGCGACCACGCCAGCACGACCACCGCCGCCCGGGTAATGCTGCCGTCTTCTTCGAAACCGATGTCGACCCCCGCGATGTGCGTCACGGGGTCGATACGGTCGTCGGCTTCCAATTGCTTGGCAAGCTGGGACTGGAGTGCGATGGCCTGCTTGGGAGTCAGGCTCCAATCGTGTAATGCGGCGTCCATGCGGCCTCCTTGCGGGTGGCTCGAGGTTGGCGCCCAGCAGACGCTGAGCCACCAGGATGACGTTCAGGATAGCCAAAAACCCCCCCCCATGCCAAGGGCATGGGGGGATGGTAGCCAGGGCGACATCAGTCGCCCGGCAGGCGTTTACGCACGTTCGCGGCGGCGAACCGGCGCGTCACCATCGTCACGACGGCGGCGCGGTGCACGCTCAGGCGCACGGTCTTCGCTGATTTCCAGCGGGCGACCGGCCACACGGGCACGAGCCATCTTGGCCAGAATGGTAGACGGCAGACCGCTAGGCAGTTCAACGACCGAGAAAGCGTTGCGAATATCGATACGACCGATACGCGCGCCTTCAATGCCGCCTTCGTTCGCCAGCGCGCCGACCAGTTGACCCGGCTTCACACCGTCTTTATGGCCAACGGAAACACGGTAGCGGGTCATGCCTTCGCTGGGCGCGCTGGAGCGCTCGCGACGAGCACCGCCCGGCTTGCCCGGTGCGCCATCGCGCGGGGCACGCTCTTTGCGCGGTGCCTGAAGACGACCAATCGGCGCTTCGTCAGCACGCGCCATGGCAGCAAAGGCACAGGCCAGCTCGACGGCGTCGTGACCTTCTTCCACCAGACGCTCGACCAGCGCGCGCTGCTCTTCGGCACCCTTGGTCAGGGCTGCCACGACGCGATGGTGGAATACTTCATCACGGTGCGCACGGATAGCGGCTTCGTCAGGCAGCGGCATTTCGGTCATTTTCTGACCCGTTGCCTGCTCCATCCAGCCTACCTTGCGGCCTTCACGGAAGCCCGCAAAGGTGATCGCGATACCGCTGCGGCCCGCACGGCCAGTACGACCGATACGGTGCGTATAGGCTTCGGCGTCCTGGGGAAGGTCGTAGTTCACCACGTGGGTGATACGCGGAACGTCCAGACCACGAGCGGCGACGTCGGTCGCGATCAGGACATCGACCTTGCCACGCTTCAAGCGGGTAATCGTGCGCTCACGCAGGCTCTGATCTAGATCACCCGATAGGCCAGCGGCGTTGACGCCACGAGCAGTCAACTGCTCGACCAGCGTGGTACAGGCCGCACGTGTACGTACGAACACGATGGCCGCATCCACCGGCTCCACTTCCAGAATACGCGCCAGCGCTTCCAGCTTGGCACCACCGTCGACACGCACGAGGCGCTGCTCGATGTTTTCACCTGTGGTGGTGCGCGACTCGATCGCCACCTTCACCGGGTTGACCAAATAACGGTTGACGATGCGCTCGATTTCAGTCGGCAGGGTCGCCGAGAAGAACACACGCTGAGCATCTTTCGGGGTATCGGCAACCACGCGTTTTACGTCGTCGATAAAGCCCATGCGCAGCATTTCGTCGGCTTCGTCCAGCACCAGCGCAGACAAACCGTCCAGCTTCAGGCTGCCGCGATCCAGGTGGTCGATGATACGACCGGGCGTACCGACCACGACCTGAGCGCCGCGCTTCAAGGCGCCCAGCTGCTCACGGTACTCTTGACCACCACACAGGGTCGCCACTTCGAGCCCCTGCAGGTTTTGACCATACTTGCTAAAGGAAACCGCAACCTGCTGAGCCAGTTCGCGGGTAGGCGCCAGCACCAGTACCTGGGGCTCGCGACGCTGCATGTCGAGACGCGACAGCAGCGGCAGTGCAAAGGCAGCCGTTTTACCGGTACCCGTTTGTGCCTGACCCAGCATATCGCGGCCTTCCAGCAATGCTGGAATGGTCTGCGCCTGGATGGGCGAAGGAGTTTCGTAGCCCTGCGCTTCTACAGCAGACAGAACGGCAGGCAAAAGAGCCAGATCACCGAAGCTCGGCGAGGTGACAGAAATCGAGGTCATTAATCACACCTTGGTAGGCCGGTATCACCGGCAAAAAACATCGTAAGCGTCTCTGACTCTGTCATATGCCGCACGTCACGGTGTGCAGCAAAAAACAAGGCTCCGCATCGCGGATATCGTCATCAGTGGAGTCGGAGACGCCGGTCGCACCTGGCATTCGGTTGGCAACACCGCATTTGCGGGCCAACCGCTGTGGCGACCTTCTGCGCCGATTTCACCCGTTTGGTGAAATGCTGGAGGCGCGCCATCTTCACAGCAATGAACATCTGCAACTGGTGAGATGTTCCCGCAAACGTTTCTGCTTAGCGTGGCTATTGAGGCTCAGCGACAGCGAAGAACGTTTATCGTCATGATGGAGGGGTCAACACATGCGAGGAGCGCGCATCCTAACACTGCCGATAGGTTCTGACCAGCCTTTTTAATTTAATCCATATCAATACCCGAGCTTGCACTTGTGTATGGGTCGTCTAACCTGAGAGGTGCCTGATGACGTTCACAAACTTCAAGGCGTGATCCACATGAACTGGGATCAGATTATTGTTAGCGTTAAAACGCTACTTTTATAGCCACATGGAGAGAAGCTATGCGTAAATCAATCCTCACGACTGCAATTACAACGGCACTGCTTGGCGGTATGGCCTTTAATGTTCAGGCGCAAACAGAGCCGCAGGGTATGTACTCTGCCGATGATATCCTTGATGCAGAAGTGTTCTTTGCCAATGGGTCAGGCGAAGAGATTGGCGAAGTCGATGACATTTTGTTTGACGAAGAGATGCGTATTTCAGCCCTCGTAATCGAGAGTGGTGCTGTACTTGGCTTAGGCGGACGCGAAATTGTAGTGAACACTGACCAATTTACGCTTGAAACGCATACTGAAAACGATGGCGACACTGAGCATCGCATCATGTTGGAAGCTACATCTGAAGAAGTGGAGTCATTCCCAACGTATGATCGCGACTGGTGGGAACAAACCAAAGCGAACGCACGCGATGCTTGGCAAACCACTAAAGAAGGTGCACAGAGCGCTTGGCAGTCTACTCGTGAAGCAATAGATGCCAACGAGTAACACGTTTGTTTGCTGATACACAGCAATATAGGAAAGGGCCACCCAAGCGGATGGCCCTTTTTCGTACATAGCGTACAGCATTTAGCGGCGACGTATCCCCTGTCCCGGCAAACGCTCCCGGTCGTGCGGGCGCATAAAGTCCAGTAGCGGGCCTGCTGGTACAATACGCGTGGGGTTAATCGTGTCGTGGCTGTAATAGTAGTGTCGCTTGATATGATCCATATTGACGGTCTCCGCCACACCCGGCCACTGGTAAAGCTCACGCACGTAGTTGGAAAGGTTCGGGTAATCTTCAATGCGTTTGAAATTGCATTTGAAGTGGCCAAAGTAGACCGCGTCAAAGCGAATTAGCGTTGTGAAGAGGCGAATATCCGCTTCGGTGAGCCACTCCCCCGCGAGGTAGCGATGCTCTGCCAGTCGCTTCTCAATGCGCTCTAACGCATCAAAGAGTGCGGTCACGTGCTTCTCATACACCTGCTGCTCGGTGGCGAACCCGGATTTGTAAACGCCATTATTGATATGGTCGTATACGTCATCATTTACTTCGTCGATGACGCTGCGCAGATCTTCTGGGTAGAAATCCAGATTATTGCCTGTCAGCTCATCGAAGGCTCGGTTGAAGATACGCAGCAAATCAGCGGATTCGTTATTGATAATCGCGCTGCGCTGTTTATCCCACAATACCGGCACCGTGACCCGCCCAGTGTAGGTCGGGTTGGTCATGGTATAGAGCTGGTGGTGAAACTCAGCGTGATTGATCGGATCGCCGCTGGCGCCTTCGTCTTGATGGTATGTCCAACCGTTGCCCAGCATCAGTGGGCTAACGTGAGAAGTACCTATCAACGGTTCCAGACCTTTCAGTTTGCGCATGATCAGCGCACGGTGCGCCCAGGGGCAGGCGAGCGATACATAAAGGTGGTAGCGATCCGCTTGGGCCGGATAACTGTCGCCTTGCGACTCTTCACTACTGCCCACCCAATCGCGCAGTTGCGCGGACTCACGTACAAACTCACCGCCATGCTTTTTGGTGTCATACCACTGGTCTACCCACTCACCGTTTACAAGCAGTCCCATCAGGCGTCTCCTACGTTGAACGTTTTATACTGTGATTGACGTTCAGCATACCCCCGACTGATTCAGGCTCAAGCGCATGTTTTACGGCTGTTCATTCGAGGGAATCGAACGTTGCTCGCAGACTTCTTTTACTGCCCGCTTTAACGCTGCCGCCATGGCATGGGCCGCAGGGCCTGCGCGGTCACGGTCACGGAAGATCAATTGAACGGGGACTTCGCGTATACCCCCGGCGCTTAGCGGCAGCGGCTTCAACTGACCGCTGGCCAGCTCATCGGCAATACGCGTTTCCGGTATCCAGGCAAACCCTAGCCCGCGACGCAGCATATCTAATGACGTACTCACATGCCCGACCGTCCAGCGCTGCTCGGCTTTTAACCAGCCAGCGTTGGTAGACTGGCGTAGCGCCGAGTCGCGCACCACTAACTGTCGATGCTGCGCCAAGTCGCGCAAATCCAGCGAGCGCCCCAACTGATGCAGCGCATGGCCTGGATGCGCGACGGCCACAAAACGCACATTCACTAGCGGCTCCCCCAGAAATCCCTGCGCTTCGATGCCAGAAATCACCAAGTCCGCCCGGCCGTCGTAGAGCATTTCAGTACCGCCATTGAGCACGCTCTCGTGAAGCTGCACTCTGACCTGCGGGTAGGTGTCAGAGAAGCGCTCCAACGCTTTTGCCTGAGCAGCCGCAGGAAAAATTTGGTCGATGGCCACCACCACTTCAGCCTCTAAACCCGCCGCAAGCCGCGACGCTACATCTTCCAGTGACTCCGCACTCTCGATCAATTGGCGCGCACGGCGAAGCAGCAGCTCGCCTGCTTCTGTTAGGCGTACCTGTCGACCTACCGGCTCAAGCACCTGAATACCCAACTGCTCTTCTAATTTATGGACCGCATGATTAAGCGTGGAGGGACTTTTGTGGATAGCCTCTGCCGCCCGTGCGAATCCACCGTGATCCACCACGGCGGCCAGCATCTGCCACTGCGCTAGTGTTACCCGAGACATTTCGATTTCCTCGACGCCATACAGCGAAACAACCCACTTCATCTTCGAAAAAATACCACTAGAATGCCAGGAAATAGCGTCGAGTACTCGTTCTCTGACAAACACTGCGTAAACGGCAGCGCGCTAAGACAAAAGCTCACTCGCCAAAAATACAAAAAATTACAAAAAACCTGTTCGTTATCTTTAACGCTGCCTCAATTATTTGAGTAATGATCATCGTATAGGCTGCTAACGTGGTGTAGATCCTCTCACTTAGACCCTGTTTGGCTGCTCATTAAAGTCGCAAAAAGAGATAAAAGCCTTTTAAATTAGACACAAGCTGTATAACAGCTTTCGCAATGCCTAACTTACATCCATGGTTAAGAGCAAAATAATGAGGGCCGTCGCACACCAGCATGCACGTTCAACGTTACTTTTGTTAGCAAACGGCGTTCATAAATCCTCACCCAAGTTGAATAATTCCGCTTTTTAGCGAAAGTATGTTTTGTGTATAGATGTACAGTCTATTCACTCCTGCCTCCATGGGGTATGGTTCCCGAGTTTGCTTACTATCATGTTACTTTTATTTCACGAACTTGGCGGCCCATTTACCCATGTTGCGAATCCTTCATTCGCTGCCCCGCACGCATAAATTATTACTGTTACCCGTGGCCACCATGGTCACTGTGCTGGGCGCACAAAAACTTATCACGACCTATGATGACCTGAATCAACCCCAAACTCCGCTGGAAAGCGTGTTAGTTCCGCTTCCTAGCGACTCTGCGCCTGGCGTCCCCTCGCTTCGTCAAGAGCGAGCGCCCGTTGCAGAAGCGATTGACCGTGCCTCGCGCGCGCTCGACGCTACCCGGGAACATATCCCCTTAAGTGAATTAGCAGCCACCGAGATCGTTGATCTCGACGTGATTACCAGCGCAGAAGCCTCTATGGCGAGTGAAGCTGAGCCACGCGATGCCCAATCTCAGGTAGCGCTGCACGAGGGGGCACTGGATGACGGTGCCCTTCATATGGCCATCGTGTTAGGCACGATTACAAGCGGCATGCTCAATGTCGACAACTCCGTCGAAATCGCTGATGCCACTTCTTACGAGGATTATGGGGTCGAACTCTACGAGGACGATGTCTCGTTCCTGGAACTGGAGCTGGCAGCCGAAGAGCCGTTCGTTCCTGAGTGGGAAACTCATATCGTCGAGCCTGGCGAGACGTTTGCCGTGTTAGCGCAAAACGAGCTGGGCTTGGGGTACAGCGAAGTGCTCGCCCTGCTGGACGACCTACCCGATCCTCGTATGTTGACGCATTGGCGTGCAGGTCACAGCTTCGACTACCAGTTGGACGAAACGGGCCGGTTATTGGCACTGCGCATGATGAAGAACACGCGCGAAGGCGTTCTACTAGAGCGGGATAGTGACCAATACGCCATTACGGCTATCGAACGTCAGGGTGAGCCCGTACAGCGCCTTTATGCCGGTAGCGTAACGGGCAGCTTTGCTCGCTCAGCCCAAGCCACCGGCTTGAGCAGCAGCTCCGTCACAGAGCTTACGCGCATCTTGCAAAAAAAGCTGGACTTCCGTCGTGACAGCCGCCGGGGGGATCAGTTTCAGGTCTTGGTCGAATCTGACATGATCGATGGCGAGACACTTGATTCGCGTATACTGGCCGTTAAGTATGACGGCGAACGTATGGACCTGACCGTCGTGCGCAATACCACCGACGATAATTTTTACACGCCCGAAGGCAGCAGCCTCGATCCGGCCTTTGCGCGTCATCCTTTCGAAGGTAATTATCGTCTTAGCTCCAACTTCAACCCACGCCGCCTACACCCGGTCACCGGTCGAGTGAGCCCGCACAACGGCACCGACTTTGCGATGCCCATTGGTACCCCTATCACCGCGCCAGCCAATGGCCGTGTCGAGCGTGTCGGCAACCACCACGCTGCCGGTCGTTACATCGTCGTGCGCCATGACAACGGCTACCGCACCCGCTATTTGCATTTGTCGCAACCATTGGTCAGCCAGGGCGAGCGCGTCACGATGGGCGATCGTATTGCGCTGTCCGGTAATACCGGCCGCAGCACAGGCCCCCACCTGCATTATGAAGTCATCGTCAATAACACGCCGGTGAACGCGATGACGGTCGAACTGCCCGAGAACACTAGCCTAAGCGGCGACACGCTGATCGCGTTCCAACGCCAAGCCGAGCCGATGTTGGCCGCGCTGGAGAGTGGCGAAACCGGCACCATTAGCGTGGCTAACTACGAGCGCGATAACGACAGCGACGAAAGCCTCCAATAAGTACTCTCCACGGCGATACGAAAAAGCCGCTCCACACGACGTGGGGCGGCTTTTTTGATACTACCCGTAGTGATGAACAGTAGTGATGAATGACGAGCGACTTACACTGCTTTGAGCGCTGCGAGCAGCGCCGCATCGCGGTGATAGATATCCTCTCTAAACACTACATCGCCTTGCCCGTTGGGCCAAGCAGTCAGATAGTGCAGCGCTACCGGAATACGGTTAGGCAAGTTCACGTTTTGATCGCTGCGGCCATTCGCGATCAGCGTATTGAGTTGATAACGGCTGCCGCTGTCATGCAGTAGGAGCTGGGCAAATTCCGTTACCCCCTCAACCCGCACACAGCCAGAGCTCAGCGCCCTGTGCTCACGCTGAAAGAGCCCTCTTGCCGGGGTATCTGCAAGTAAATCATGTCGTTATTGGGAAAACGCACCACGACACGTCCCAGAGGATTGCTGCTCCCTGCCACTTGGCGAAGCATCACGCCTCCAGGACGCTGCCAATCGATCGTGCTCGCATCCAGCGTTTCTCCAGATAGGCTCACTACCTGAATGTTCTGCCGCGCCAGATACTGCTCGTCCCGGCGGATCCGTGGTAGCACATCTTCCCGCATAATCGTAGGCGGAATCGTCCAGCTCGGATTAACCGTTAAATGGCTGATGGAGGAGTGAATAATCGGCGTTTCACGGCTGGGCGAGCCCACCACCACTCGGGTATCCCAATGCTGGCCATTGGGGCGCGTATAATGCAAGCGATAGCCTGCAATATCGACCCATACGTTGGGCGCCCGCTCCAGCGAAGGGCGAATCCAGCGGGCGCGCTCCAGGTTGATGCGCAATTGGTTCACTCGTGCGGAGACGGGCATGTTCAGTGCCAGTCGTGTGCGCTCTCCCACTACGCCATCTTCTTGCAACTGGTGGCGTCGCTGAAAACGCATGACCGCTTGCGCTAACTCTCGGTCGAAGCTGCGAGGGTCAGCTCCTGACGCCTGCACGTCGACCATGGGGTAAGCGCTACTATCTGCTGCCAGCAGGTGGGGCTCGCCCCATAGCGTCAGGCGCTGGCGTAGCGTTTGAACGTCGTCATCAATATCGCCGGGACGCAGCGACTCCTCACGCCCCGGTAAGTAAGGCACGCTGCCCTGCTCTGCCAAACGGCGGTAATGCGTCAACGCTTCGCGCAGCTGAGCATACTCAGGAGATGCGGGGCGAGCGAAAGCCAGCGCCTGATGCACATCACCCTCTTCAACCGCCTGCACTACCCGAGGAAGTACATAACTCCGCTCAGGGCGTGGTAAGTCCCAGTTGGGCTCGACGTCTTTAGGGTTCACTTTACCTAGCGATAAATGATCCAGTGCTAACAGCAGCGAACGGGTAGCGCGCACATCGAAGCTTGCTTTCGCTTGGGCGTCTAGCTGCTGGCTAAGCTGAAAATCATCCAACAGCGAAGCGGCTTGATAATCACTCGGCGTTAAACCGTCATCCACGAGGCTATTCAATGCGCTGACCAGCGCTTCAACACGGTTGATAGCCTGCCAAGCAGGCTGCCCATCCCTCAGTTGGTAAAACGACTCTACCGGCAGCGTTTCTCCGCTTTGCTGAATGCGCTGTGTCAGCGCTTGCTGTAACGCTTCGCTAGCGGGTTCGCTTGAGGTGGCCATCAGTGGGTAGGTTAGCGTCAGACAGAGCGCGGCCCCTATCGCCCATCGTCTTAGTGGCTGATTGTCGTTCATCGCCCCTCCTTGCGTTACTATGCAGCGTTGTGGTGTGGCTTCACTCTTTTTGCTTAACGTCATATCAGCTGTTCCCGTACCGATACGCGTTTTTTATCATAGCCGTTTACGTTTACTCGTTATGACTCTACGTGTGTACCCTTTTTTCGCCACTTTAGTCAGGATTGCACCCATGTTTTTTCGCTCACGCATAACCACTGTACTGTTTTCTTTACCTATCGTGTTACTTTCTTACCCGCTTCAAGCGGCGAGTTTTTTCTCCCAGGTGGCAACAGCACCACCCGCAGGCGTTTCTCCTCTTCACCACCAGTTACTCCAGTTAGCACCAGGGGCCACGCCCGAGGCACTGCGCCTTGCTGCCCAGGCAGACGGTCATCCATGCGCACGTTGCTGTACACGCCGTCAGCCCACCAGTAGACGTAACGCTGGTCTGCCAGGTCGCGCTTCTGCCAGTCGGTATGCTCGTCCTCCCACTGCTTCTTGAGACGCGACACGGTGTTGGCCGAGAGTGCCTTCGCCTGATCACCCAGCAGGACCGACAGGGCGTCCTGGTAGTCGCCGGTAGAGACTGCCTTGAGGTAGAGCGAGGGGATGAGCTCCTCGATCCTGCGGGCCCGCTTCAGGTAGGGCGGCAACAGCGCGCTGCTGAAGGTCACCCCGTCGCCACTGCGGTCACGGACGCGGGGCACCTTGATCCCGACGCCGCCGATACCGGTTTGCACGGTGCGCTCCGGCAGGTAGCCGTTGCGGACGACGACACGGCGGCCGTCTTCCAGCGTCTTGTCGGCATATTGCTCCAGAAACGTGCTCAACTCCGCCTCCACGGCCTTGGCGATC
>NZ_JBSXNN010000081.1:0-59479 GCF_056857635.1 Vreelandella sp. L-15
GATGATTCCGGCAACGTGACCAGCGATTCCGGAAAATTGCCCAAAATCGGTCACGATAAAACGGAATGCGCGGTCACCATCATCCAGAATAGGCGGTCACGTTCAAACGGAATGGGCGGTCACGATAGGGCGGAATATGCACCAACGCTGCCTGAATCAGCTGCCCGGGAACCGGACGGACCGGGTTTATAACAAGCATGCGTATTTTGAAGAACGAAGAAAGGCTCACGAGGCGCTCTGCGAATGGTTAGCGCCCATCGTGAGAGGTGAAGTTAGTTCTGGAGAGTAAAAGGGGCCAAATCAAGCCCCTTGCTGTTCGATCCAGGCCAACAGATCCGATAGCCGCCACGCCACCGAGTTGCAGCCCAGCTTGAGCCGTGCCGGAGCCGCTCGCTTTCGTTCCAAGGTCCACCACTGAGTCCGGCTGACGCCGGTAATCGCGCGGCGATCCCCCTCCCGGACCAGTCGCTCACACTGTCCAGAACGAGCCAGAAGCTTAGTGCGCACCTCTTCCGAAGGCGGACTGAAGATTTTGTCACTCATCCTCTACCACCTCCGGGTTGTCGCTGGGAAAAGTGGGAAACTGGGAAAGGGTGTCTCCATTTGGAACGCTCTGCCAGTACGTTCGCACTCTATCGGGCCAGACGGCAAAAAAGCGCTCGGAGCGGTCCGGAAGCGTGACTTTCAGTGTTCCACGATTTTGCTCGTTTGTCTCCAGAAAACCCCTCTGAAAAAGGGGCTCAATGTCGGCCCTGTACCGGCTCGGTAAGCCTAGATCTTTGAGGAAAGTCTCCCTTCTGACTAGCCATTGGCGCTCGCCGCTTACTTCTCGCCTAAAGCCCAACATTCTCCCATAGTGCCCGCGTTCGAATTTTGAGAATTTGTGGTTCCAGCGCTCGACTGCGTCACGTAGACGAATCAGGATACTATGTTCCTCAGCGTCAAAAACATGTCCACGACGCTGAAGCCATGCAGCTATGACTCTCTCGACTGCCTGCACTGAGCTGGTTTCCGTCCAAGGCAGCAGATAATTTCTGCAGGCTAGACACAATGCTATGGCTACGAGAGCAAAGCGCTTGAGCACGCGGATTACCTGGGAAGCCATATGTGGAGTGACCCAGGTGTCCAGCAGCTTTTTAGTTTCCCGCTGGATGTATATAGGTAGCTCATCAATGTCGTCGGTCAGGCGTTCTATCCATTCTCGGAATAGCGCACCGTAGTATTTCTTCGTGTGCTTTTTTAGTGTGTCTACCAGCTCCTGAGAGCTCGGAAGCCCATGCAAATCATCAAAAGCGCCATACTTCCCAAAAACGGGTATTTCAACCAGGCGAGTTTTTTGCCCCGCTCTTACAGGCTTCCCGAGTTGTTGAAAAATCTCTGAAAGCCAGATTTCTCCCGAGCTGAGGCCCAGCGTTCGCCAGTGCGTTTGAGGGGCAAGGTCTCCGGTTTTCTGGGCGCGTAATTTGCTCGTACCGTTAAGGATTTGATAAGTGGCTACATCAACATCTTCAGGCTTGGCTAAGCCGATCTCATCGAGTGCCAGCAGCATGTCATTATGCACTGCAGATACTGCCGCCAGTCCGTTGGACGTCGATATCCAGCTACGCATGAACGTCTGGGCGCCACAAACGCTGGTAGCGATTTGCAATAAAGTAGTTTTTCCACATCCGGAGTGGCCGGCGAAGTGAAAAGCACCGTTTTCAAGGTCAGCGGGTTGCAACAGTGGTGCAGCCAATGCCACGCCGACGCTGAATACCGCTAAAAAGTTTCCAGCGCAAAGGCGGCCTACGTGAGCCTGCCAATCTTGGAGAGAGCCCTTTTCTGACAAAATGTGGTCGGTTGATAACTGCCCAACATAGTAGTGCGGTTCGCCCGCTTGACCGGCAGTCCAGCCACTCGTCGCGAAAATTTTCCCGTGCCAGCCTGTGCGGTCTACAGTGGTAGCAGGCGGCGCTTTTGCCATCGCCTCAAGCAAATATTGCAGTATCTGCGACCAAGCTGCGTTGCCGGGCTTAAGCGGATAACCCGTGTCGACAAAAAGCTCTTTTATCTGACGAGCGTTCTCACCATGCAGGTCGCGGGCGTAAACCACCTCCCTCAGCATGGCGTTATCAAAGTTTTTCCATTGTAGTAGCACGCCGTGACCGTGCTTCTTTCCGGTAAGACGAGTCCGGGCGACAACCTCTAGCCAGCCGCCAAGCCAGTGCCACTGCTCAGAGCCGTAGCTGTACAAGCCGGAATCCCTCAGCTGAAATTTCATTTGCACCTCCGTCACAGCCGATCTAGCCAGTCACGAACATCCTGAATCCGGAACCTGACGGCCCTTCCTTGCGGGCTTGGCTTTATGGGGGCAGGGAAACGACCGGCTTTCACGTACCGTCGAAGCGTGGCTTGCGAAAGCTGGGTGACGGCACAAACCTCTTCATAGGTGAGCAAACGCTCATTCGTCTCGTTGAAATACTGTCGTTGCATAATCCACTCCTGATTCGTTGTTTAACGGACAGGAGTGATTATGAATAGTCCTGAATTCACACCAGAACCGTGGAATTGGCCAATTTGGGCGCAAAGAGAAAAAGATATTAAAACGCTGAATTTAAAGGATAAATTTTAGGGTTTAGGCGTTTTCTATGTGGCGGCCATCGGTTTTTGGACAAATTCTGGCGAAAATGTGAACAGTCTCCGCTAGCCGCCACCATCACGGCATCATTTTGTGAAGCGGTAATGCGCATTGACTTTCACATGTGAAAGTCAATGCTGGACGTGATCAAAACAGCCTCTTAAAGAGCCTTTTCGAGGCCCTGTTATTTTACGGGGCATGTCCATATCACAACGGGGCTCCAAAAGGTCTCTTCCAAGCCCTTTGTAAGTGCCCCGAGGAAGTAGCGGGAATTGTCGTAGCGACGACAGTCAGTCCGGTTCCATCAAGCCACCGGATACCGGTGTTTTCACTGAGGTGGGAGGCCAGGGTCCCAAATAAATACCGGTGCACGACGCTTTCAGCCCATGCTACCTATGCCGTCGGGCAGGGGGAACGCAACGCGAAAGTCCCAAATCAGGTAGTCACGTGGACAGGAATTGGAAAGGTCCCATGGCTTGGAGGAAAGGATCTGCTCCGCCCCCGCCTTTGTATCCAAAAAGGGCAAAAGCACATGGCAGCTCAAAGCACTCGACGGATTACGATTGTTGGCAAATCCATAGCGAGGAGCCAGCCATGAGCAAACGAATGACTCACCAGGAAATCTGCGCAGAGTGGGAGGCGGTCAGCCGAGCCCAAAATGTGAACCACCAACGTGGTATCAAAGCCGCCATAACGCAATGCCGTCAGTTTCTGACGGCGATTCACCAGCAAGCGGACGTGGAGCAAGCAAGGTACCGCTATCTGGCGCAGCGGCTCTGTGATCACTTCTGGTCCCACAACATGGCTCATCGTACCGACAAGACACCCGGCTATCCCGGGCACTTCGGCTGCCGCGTTCGACTCAGAAAAAGAAAACTGGAATTGTCCTGGTACTACAACCGCTTTATCCCGAAGAAGAGTGGCGAGGGCCGATCAGTTTTCAGTGAGTACATCCGCAAAGAAGGTCGGTTCCGCTATCACAAACCGGCCTTCACGCGGGCACAGGACTGGGAGAAACCGCTCATCATGGAAACTGAGGACGGTTTTGAAATGTTGCGAAGGCTCAATGCCAACCAGGCGGAGCTTTGTCGAATCGTGCGGAAAAGCGAGCGCCTCCTGAAAAATCTGGAGGAGCACCTCGGTGGACTGAAGGAGGCGACCAGCGGGAGTTCAAGCCCCTCCAACGAGGAGGGATGAGGGCTGTTGGCGGTAAAAGGCATGCCGCTCACACCGCAGGTGTTGATTGCGTGGGGCTATTGATGGGATCGCCCAGATTTCAGGTGGCTATATATGCCGTTCTTTGCTGGTCTATCCGGGTCAAATCGGTTGAATGCAGCGTGGTACCTCTATATATTGATCAGTCAATGTAGTGTAGGGCTGTTCCGCCCATGAGACCGTGCCGCCTCAGATAAGGTGGCAACACCATCGCCCATAGGAAGCGAAAACATGGCCGAGATGGAAGATCGCTGGTTATCCGTAGACGAAATTGGCAAGCACCTCGGTGTCAGCAATGACACCGTGTACCGCTGGATCGACAAGCACGCAATGCCCGCCCACCGCATGGGGCGATTTTGGAAGTTCAAAAAAGTCGAAGTGGATGAGTGGGTCAAGGGCGGTGGAGCCGCTGAGACGAGCAAAGGTGAGCGTTCCGAATGACCCAAGGCCGGTATCGCATCTCCTTCACGTCCGGCAGCCTGTATCACCGCGAATCGGTGAAGTTGGCCGAGCTGTACCTGTCGCTCCGTGACTGGGAAGATGTGCGGACTCAAGCTCTACATGACAACCTGCTACAGGCCAGAACAGAAAGCACGGCAAAGCGCACCTGTAGAGAGGCGATTGCACGCCTGAAGACGTTGACCGAAAGCGAACTGACTTTCCTGGCCGAGGCAAACCACCAGGACCAGGCTCACCTTCTGTGGGTTGCCGTGTGCCGCCTGTACCGCTTTATCGCGGACTTTGCGGTGGAAGTGCTACACGAACGGTTTGTCGCGATGAAGCTGGATCTCAGTTTTGAGGATTTCGATGCCTTCTACAATCGTAAATCGGAATGGCATGACGAACTGGATAATGCCAGTGCCTCAACGCGCGATAAATTGCGGCAGGTCCTGTTCAGAATGCTGCGGGAGGCAGGGTTGTTAGCTAAGGACAAAACCATAAACGCAATACTGCTAAACCCCAGGCTGGTTGAGTTGCTGCGTCAGAACAATCCTGACGAGTTTTTTTACTTCCCAGTCTATGAATCCGATATCAGGGGGATGTCAGCTTGACAAAGGACATTGCCAAAATGCCGATGCAGGAGCGACTACAGCACCTGTTCAGCGTGGTTTCCGGCCAGCGATTCCTGAACAAACAGGGGCTGGGTAATGAAGTGCCTTTCTTCATCTGTCCCTACCGGCCTGAAGAAGCGGTCGAAATGGAGCGTCTTCAGCGGCAGTTGGTTAACCGACTGGAGCAGGCGGGCATCCGGATCCTGAGCATCAATCTGTATGACCTGGCCGTCGATCTTTTGAAGCAAAGAGACATCTGGGACCAGGTGCTGGAACTTGAGCCCACTGTCTCAAAGGATCAACTGAAAGAACTGTTGCAGGGAGTGCTGGATCCGGAAGCCCATTTGGTGCCCGCTATTGCGGCAAAGCTCCAGTCCGTTGAGTTTGACGTGCTGTTTCTCTCAGGGGTGGGGGAGGTCTTCCCCTACATACGCTCCCATAACGTGCTCAACAACTTGCAGAGCACCGCCAAAGACCAGCCAACGGTGATGTTCTTCCCGGGCTCCTATACCCACTCGCTGGAAACCGGTGCATCACTGGACCTGTTCGGCAGGTTGCATGACGACAAGTACTACCGTGCGTTCAACATCTTTCATTACGAAGCCTGAGCAGACGACACGATTCGAGGCGTAATTATTAAGGGAAAGTGCAATGACATTGAAGAACATTTTTCTAAAGCCCGTTGACCGCCCCATTGAAGGCGTTATCAAAGCCGACGATGAAGCCAGTCTTCGCCTCGAAATTGAAGAATACGTACTGACCAACGAAGTCGAGAAGCGTCTCGAAGAGTTCCTGGACGCTTACAACAATTACGAAGGGGCCAACGGTGTATGGGTATCCGGCTTCTTCGGCTCAGGTAAGTCGCACCTCCTCAAGATGCTGGCCCTTCTGCTTGAAAACCGGGAGATGGACGGTGCTACTACCCTGGACCTGTTCCTTCCCAAGTGCAGTGAGAATGAAATTCTCCGGGGCGACCTGAAGCGAGCTGTCTCAATTCCGGCGAAGAGCATTCTGTTCAACATCGACCAGAAAGCCGATGTCATCAGCAAAACCCAAATCGATGCGCTTCTGGCCGTGTTCGTTAAAGTCTTCGACGAAATGTGCGGCTACTACGGCAAACAAGGGCACATTGCCCAGTTTGAGCGCGATCTGGACGGCCGTGGCCTGTACGAACAATTCAAAGCCGAGTACGAGACCATCGCCGGCCGCCCCTGGCAGAAAGGCCGGGAGCAAGCCCTTCTGGAAGGCCCGAATATTGCCAAAGCCTACGCCGCTGTGACCGGTGGCGACCCGCAGTCGGCAGCGGGCATTCTGGACAAGTACCGCAGCGAATACCGCGTTTCAATTGAAGACTTCGCGGACAATGTGAATGCCTATATCGAGAAGCAGGCAAAAGAGGGTGGCCACAAAGAGTTCCGCCTGAACTTCTTTGTGGACGAGGTCGGCCAGTACATTGCCGACAACACCAAGCTGATGACCAACCTGCAAACCATTGCCGAGAGCCTCGCCACCAAGTGTCGGGGCCGGGCCTGGATTATCGTCACCGCCCAGGAAGAGATGAAAAACGTGGTTGGCGAAATGGGCAAGCAGCAGGGCAACGATTTCTCGAAAATTCAGGCGCGGTTCAATAATCGTATGAAGCTGTCCAGTGCGGACGTGGCGGAGGTCATCCAGAAGCGCCTGCTAACCAAGACCGAAGAAGGCGTCAATCAGCTGTCGGACGTCTATCACGCGCAGGCAAACAACTTCAAAACCCTGTTTGACTTCGCGGATGGATCGGCCACCTACCGGAACTTCCGGGACAGGGACCACTTCATCCACAGCTACCCCTTCGTCCCCTACCAGTTCGCGCTGTTTCAATCGGCGATCCAGAACCTGTCACAGCACAACGCCTTCGAGGGTAAGCACAGCTCCGTCGGTGAGCGCTCCATGCTGGGGGTTTTCCAGCAGGTGGCCATCCACATCGGCAACCATGAGGTGGGCCAGCTGGCCACCTTTGACCTGATGTTTGAAGGCATCCGCTCTGCACTGAAATCACAAATACAGCGGGCGATTATTCAGGCCGAGAACCACCTCGATAATGCCTTCGCCATCCGGCTGCTGAAGGCCCTGTTCCTGGTCAAATATGTCAAGGAATTCAAGCCCACGGTGCGCAACCTTTGCGTGCTGATGCTGGATGCCTTCGATCAGGATCTACCGGCACTTCGCACCAAGGTCGAAGAAGCCCTGAGCCTTCTGGAGCAACAGACCTACATACAGCGCAACGGCGACCAGTACGAGTACCTGACGGACGAGGAAAAGGACGTCGAGCAGGAGATCAAGAACACGGAGGTTGAGTCATCGGACGTTGCGGACGAGCTGGAAAAGATCGTTTTCGACTTTGTTATAAAACAGCGCAAAATCCGCTATGACGCCGGCTCCTCCCAAAACCAGGGGCAGGACTACTCCTATTCGCGCAAACTGGATGATCGTCTGCATGGGCGTGAATACGAGCTCTCGATCAATGTCATCAGCCCGTTCCACGAGCATACTGACAACGAGCAAATGCTCCGTACAGCCTCAACCTACAAGGCGGACGAGCTGTTCGTGCTCATGCTGTCGGACGAGCGCCTGGTGCGGGATCTGCTCATGTTCAAGCGCACCGAGAAGTACATCAAGCAGAACATTTCCGTTACCCAGCAGGAAGCGGTTAAGCGGATCCTGAATGACAAGGGCTTTCAGAACCGTGAGCGCGAGGCCAGGCTCCGGCAGCAGGTTCAGACCCTCATTGGCAAGTCCAAGTTGCTCATTGGCGGCGCCGATGTGGAAGTGGCGAATGAGGACCCCCAGACCCGCATTATCCGGGGCTTCCATGAGCTGATTTCACGGGCTTACCCCAACCTCCGCATGTTGCGCGGCGTTTCCTACACGGAAAGCGACATCAGCAATTGCCTCAACCGTACAGACGATGGCCTTTTCGGTAACGACGCCACGGCCCTGGCGGAATCCGAGCAGGAGGTGCTGGCGTTCATTCAGAGCAACAACCGGGGCGGTGTCCGCACCACCTTGAAGAGCCTGCTGGAAAAGTTCGAACGCAAACCCTACGGCTGGTATTACGCCGCGATTCTCTGCACCCTGGCCAACCTGTGTGCCCGTGGCAAGGTGGAAGTTCGTCTCGACGGTAATATCCTGGAGGACAGCGAGCTGGAGCGCGCCCTGCGTAACACTCACGGCCACGGCAACGTGGTGCTGGAACCACAGATTGAGTTCACCGCCTCTCAGGTCCGAGCCCTCAAGTCATTCTACGAGGACTTCTTCGACAGCCCGCCCCGCAGCAGCGAAGCCAAGGCCCTGGGTAAAGAGGCCGGCGAAGCCTTCCAGGACATGTACCACGACCTGGATCGGCGGATAGCGCAGGTCGATCAGTACCCGTTTCTCAATGCCTTGAAACCTGCCCTGGAGACGCTGAAAGAGGTCGCCGGAAAGCCCTATACCTGGCACTTGACGGAATTGGGTAAGCAGGAAGACCAGCTGCTGGACCTGAAAGAAGATGTCATCGACCCCATCCGCAAGTTTATGGGGGGGGCACAAAAAGACATCTACAACCAGGCTCGGTCCTTCCTGCAGAGCCAGGAGCCCAACTTCATCTACGTGTCCGGGGACGAGATCGAGCAGATTCGCACCATCCTGAACGACCCCAACTGCTACAAAGGGAATCGCATTCAGCAACTCAAGGGCCAACTGGATAGCCTGCAGGAACGCATCGACGAGAAAGTGCAGCAAACCCGAACTCAGGCAGAAACCTCCCTGAAGACCATGCAGGAGCGAATGCAGAGCATGGACGAATATCAGACCCTGCCGGAACCGCGCCAGGATGAGCTCAACAAACCCTTCCGAGATCTGGTCGATTACATCGGGCAGGAGCGCTTGATTGCTGTGATCAATGATCGTCTGCGCTTTTTTGAAGACCAAGGCTATCAGAAGGTTCTCGCTCGAATGGTCTCTATGGCCCACCAGAAAGCGGCGCCAGAGGAAACGCCAGAACCTACTGGCTCAAGCGAAAGCGATGGGAAGCCGCCTCAAGTCAATGAATCACCGGCGGATTACGTGCAGGCGCGTAATCTTCAGGTTGTTTATGACAAAGCCTGGCTGGCCAGTGAAGCCGACGTGGAGCGTTACCTGGAATCTCTGCGAGAAGCCCTGCTGCAAGAAATCCAGCAAGGCCGCAAGGTGCAAATATAAGAGATGGCTATGAACGATATAGAGCGGGATCTCCTTGAGCTAATTCGCGGCGGTGAAAATCTGACCGTCGAGTTCAAGAGCGATGCCAAAAGCCTGCCGGACCGGGATCTGATAGCCGCAGTGGTGGCCTTGGCCAATACCGAGGGCGGCGACCTGTTTCTGGGTGTTGAAGACGATGGCACGCCGACCGGGCTGCACGCCAACCACCGTAACCTCACTGGCCTGCCAGCACTGATTGCCAACAAGACCATCCCATCGCTGGCTGTGCGTGTTGAAGCCCTTGAGCTGCAGGGGAAGCCCGTTGCCAGAATCCACGTACCCAAATCACGGCAGTTGATATCCACCTCGGATGGCCTGCTGCAGCGCCGGCGCCTGAGAGTCGATGGCTCCCCGGAGGCCGTGCCGTTCTATCCCCATGAGTTCACTCAACGCCAATCATCGATGGGGCTTATGGACCCTTCAGCCATGGTGCTTGAAGAAATAAGCACCGACCAACTCGATCCCTTGCAACGTCTGCGCATTCGCAATGCCATTGAAAAATACGGTGGTGAGCAGTCTCTTTTGGCCCTGTCGGATGAAGAGCTGGATGGAGCACTGGGTTTAGTCAAAACCATTAATGGCAAACCACAGCCGACTGTTGCAGGCCTATTGCTCTTGGGATCTGAGGCATTGTTGCGGCAGCACCTCCCGGCCTATGAAGTCGCCTTTCAGGTACTGCACGGCACCGAGGTACGAGTTAACGAGTTCTACCGCAAGCCGCTGCTGGAAACCTTCGAACAAGTAGAGCTTCAGTTCAAGCCGTGGGTAATAGAAGAAGAGCTGGAAGTCGGGTTGTTTCGCGTACCGATCCCCAACTACGATCGGCGCGCCTTTCGGGAAGGTTTCGTCAACGCGCTCGTCCACCGGGACTTTAGTCGCCTCGGGGCAGTCCATGTCAAACTGGATGACAGCGGTCTGAATATCAGCAGCCCCGGCGGCTTTATCGAAGGGGTCAATCTCAATAATTTGCTGGTGGCCCCACCACAATCTCGCAACCCCCTGCTGGCTGACATCATCAAGCGAATTGGTCTGGCTGAGCGTACCGGGCGTGGCATCGACCGTATTTACGAGGGGATGTTGCGTTATGGCCGGCCCGAGCCCGATTACACCTTGTCCACGGCCTACTTTGTCAATCTTTTCATGGCCAATATCGCTGCAGATCGAGACTTCCTGAGGATGGTGGTCGAACAGCATGACAAGCTGGGGAACTCGCATGTTGAGCCCTTGATCGCACTTGCCCGCCTGAAAGATGAGCGCCGACTGACCACGGGCGAACTGGCACCAGCGTTACAGAAAAGTGAGCCGCAAACCCGGGTTATTCTCGAAAGATTACTCGAGGTTGGCCTGGTTGAGGCTCACGGCACTGGTCGTGGCCGTAGCTATACCCTGAGCGCCAAGGTATACCAGGGGGCGGGCCAAAAGGTGGCTTACGTGCGTCAAGCCGGGTTCGATGCCATCCAGCAGGAGCAGATGGTACTGAGCTTTATTGACACTCACGGAAGCATTAAACGCGCGGACGTCATGGAGCTCTGCCACCTCGATAGAAATCAGGCTTACCGGCTGCTAACCAGAATGAAAGGCGCCAAACAAATCAAGCAAATAGGTGAGCAGAAAGGCGCTACTTATGAGCGGGTTTAAGCTTTTTGCGCGCAACATGTGCTCACCGAGCATATATATGCTCACCGAGCATATATGCGCTGCATGCGAAAGCGTAACGACAACACAGAGCGCCTGCTCTGCGTTCAAAAGCAATTCAGCAGGTTATTGAATGGAAACTGCAAAACTTAAAAAATTCGCCCAATTCGCTCGCCGCAGCCTCCTCGAACAGGTCACAGCCAAGCTCAAACTGGTATTGGCTGATGAGAGTCCTGCCCGGCGAGAAAGGCCGCTGGCGATTAAAAAGCTGGAAGAGGCGGTAACCGACCAAGGCAAAGAGCAGGTTATCGAGCGGGTGGCCTATATCTGGTTCAACCGCTTCTGCGCCCTGCGTTTTATGGACGTGAATCGTTACAACCGCATTGGCATTGTTTCCCCTGCTGAGGGGCAGTTTCAGCCCGAGATCCTGGCGGATGCCAAGATGGGCCATATCGATGAAGACATGGTGTCGGAGCCAACCCGCGAAAAGATCTTCGCTCTGCTGGATGGCAAGGTGCCCAGCCGCGACCCGCAGGGGGAAGCCTATCGGCTGCTGGTGGTGGCCGCCTGTAACTATTGGTACAGCGCCATGCCGTTCCTGTTCGAGCGTATCGACGACTACACCGAGCTGCTAATGCCGGATGACCTGCTCTCCGGCAACTCGATTCTGGCCTACACCCGCGAAGCCATGACGCCGGATGCCTGTGAAGATGTCGAGGTTATTGGCTGGCTGTACCAGTTCTATATCTCTGAGAAAAAGGATCAGGTATTCGAGGCGCTGAAGAAGAATAAGAAAATCACACCGGCCAATATCCCCGCCGCCACCCAGCTTTTCACGCCGCACTGGATTGTGCGATACCTGGTGGATAACTCGCTCGGCCGCTTGTGGATGCTTAACAGACCAAATTCAGACTTGGTGGACCAGATGGAGTATTACATTCCTCCGGAGGAGACTGAGGCCGATTTTCTGAAAATCGAAGGCCCGGAAGAGCTCAAGGTTTGCGACCCAGCCTGCGGCTCCGGCCATATGCTGACCTATGCTTTCGATCTGCTCTACGCCATTTATGAAGAAGAAGGCTACGAGCCGTCCGAAATCCCGGAAAAGATTCTGACACACAACCTTTACGGTATTGAGCTGGATGAGCGCGCCGGTGAGCTGGCCGCCTTCGCTCTGACCATGAAAGCCCGAGCGCGTCAGCGGCGTTTTTTCAACAAAGGCATCAAGCCCAACATCTGCGTGTTGGAAAAAGTTAGCTTCACTCCAGATGAACTGGAAGAGTACATGAGCGCCGTGGGCCGCGACCTGTTCACCCAGGGCTTACGTGAAACCTTGCAACAATTCGAGGAGGCTGACAACTTCGGCTCCCTGATCTTGCCCAAGCTTACCAACGTGACTGACGTGCTGGCCGAGCTGGAGACCAAGAATCTGGGTAGTAACCTGTTCCTGGCCGACACGCACAGCAAAGTACTGAAAGTACTGCGCATGGCCGAAGCCTTGAGCCCGCGCTACGCCGTGGTCGTCGCCAACCCGCCCTATATGGGCGGCAAGGGTATGAATGGACGGCTTGGCGCCTGGGCCAAGGAGAACTACCCAAAGAGCAAGTCCGACCTGTTTGCAATGTTCATAGAACGTAATCTGGATATGGCGGTAACTGGCGGCGCTGTCGCCATGATCACGATGCAAAGCTGGATGTTTCTGTCTTCCTTTGAAGCTTTGCGCGGCCGCATTCTCAATCAACACACTATTTTGTCGATGGCTCATCTGGGCGCGCGAGCCTTTGACAGCATCGGTGGCGAAGTGGTCTCAACGACTGCTTTCGTGCTCGAGAACACCCATAAGCCGAACTATAGAGGCGCGTTTCTCCGATTGGTCGATGGCAATTCGGAAGCTGAGAAGATGGCCATGATGGCACAGGCTATTGCGCAGGGTAGATCTGCATGACCAGCAACCCATATCTCAAGCTTTGCAGGACCCACAAGCGGTGTGTCTTTAAAGAATCAGGAGTCGAACATGGCAGATAAGTTAACGATTACGAGAGGTATAAACAAGAAACCAGTCTCAACCGACGTGCTGGAGCAGAGCCTCGAAGCTTTGCAAAATTTAGAGGGCGAAGCCTTCACTGGATACCCACTGATTGCGACACCTGATGGCAAGTACTCGATTGATGCCACACTGGTGAGCCCATCTAAAGGCATCGTACTATTCGATCTCATAGAGGGGCCAGAGGTCGGGGAATACACAGAGCGCCAGGATGATTTGGCAAACAAGATCGAGGCACGATTGAAATTGCATCGTGAGTTGGTCAAAGGGCGTCATTTGCGGGTACCACTTTGGGTCATTTCGTTCGCGCCTGGCATCGACAATATCGAGTCGGTTGCAGTACCTGATTACCCTCTTGTCAATGAGCATGGCCTTGCTAACGTGTTGAATACGCTGGACTGGCCTGAAAGCAGCGAAGATCTTTATCGGTTGACATTGTCGGCCATCGAAAGCCTCAGCAGTATTCGGAAAAGCCGTTCCAAACGAGAGGTTCATCGGGCTGATTCACGTGGAGCGAAACTCAAGCAGCTGGAAGATTCCATCGCGACGCTCGATCATCGTCAGAACAAAGCCGTCATCGAAACGGTAGATGGTGTTCAACGTATCCGGGGGCTGGCTGGTTCAGGCAAAACCATCGTATTGGCACTCAAGGCCGCTTATTTGCACACACAGTACCCGGACTGGCGTATTGCTGTAACTTTCCATACTCGCTCCCTCAAAGGGCAGTTTCGGCGCTTGATCAACAACTTTTGTATTGAGCAGAGCGGTGAGGAGCCGGACTGGACAAAAATACGAATCGTCAACGCATGGGGCGCGCCCGGGGGGGATGCCCGAGACGGTATTTACTACGAATATTGTCGGGCAACTGGGACTGAATTTCTCGACTTTAGAAGTGCATCCAACCGATTTGGCGGGAACGAACGCGCCTTCGATGGCGCTTGTCAGGCAGCATTGCAAAATGCTTCGGATGAAGCTTATCTCTACGATGCATTTCTTGTGGATGAAGCACAGGACTTTGCACCAAGTTTTCTAAAG
The DNA here is from genome assembly GCF_056857635.1 of Vreelandella sp. L-15. Taxonomy (NCBI): domain Bacteria; kingdom Pseudomonadati; phylum Pseudomonadota; class Gammaproteobacteria; order Oceanospirillales; family Halomonadaceae; genus Vreelandella; species Vreelandella sp. L-15. Next base: position 13,856 of record NZ_JBSXNN010000081.1, read on the forward strand.
CTTTGTTACTCAATGCTAAAGCCGCCAAAACGGTTGGTCTATGCGTATGACGAGCTTCAAAATCTTTCCGGAATTTCTCTTCCGCCGCCAGAGGTTATTTTCGGAGATAATGAGCGTGGGCAACCATTGGTCACTTTCGGTGATGATCGAAGGCGAGACGTAATCCTGCAAAAATGCTATCGAAACTCACGCCCGGTTTTGGTATCCGCCCACGGCCTTGGATTCGGTATATACCGAAATGCTCCGCAAGATACAGAGACCGGCTTGGTTCAGATGTTTGATTACCCAGCGCTATGGGAGGAAATTGGTTACAAGGTTAAGGATGGGCAACTGGCGAAAGGTCAGCATGTTGTATTGGAGCGCACTGCAGAGACGAGCCCGAGGTTTCTGGAGGAACAGTTTGATATTGATGATCTCGTCCAATTTATTAGTTTCGAAGATGAGGCGGCGCAGAATGCATGGCTTGTTCAACAGATACAGCACAATCTAAGCGAAGATGAGCTTCGCCATGACGACATCATCGTAATTCATCCGGATCCTCGGTCTGCCCGTGGTCGTACGGGGCCCATCCGTAAACAGCTCTTTGAGTCAGGCGTTCAGACTCACTTGGCGGGTGTGGATACCGACGCGGATGTGTTTTTCCGCACCGATACGCCATCCGTGACATTCACTGGAATATACCGTGCCAAAGGAAATGAGGGCGGTATGGTGTATGTCATTAATGCTCAGGATTGTAATGGTTCCGGCCCTGGCCTGGCCAATCTTCGCAATCGCCTTTTTACCGCTATTACTCGAAGCAAAGCTTGGGTTCGTGTCATCGGATATGGCCCCGGGATGCAAGCCTTGATCGACGAGTTTGAAGTTCTTAAGCAAAACGCTTTTGTTCTAGACTTCAATTACCCCGACGAACACCTTTTAAGCAAATTGCGCATTGTTCACCGAGACTTATCCCCGCAAGAAAAACAGCGCCTTGAGCAGAGAAAGAATCAGCTTGCTGACCTTTTGGGCGACTTGGAGAGCGGTGAGCTACATCCGGAAGACCTTGATGAGGCGACTCGCGAGAAGCTCCGAAAGCTACTTGGGGGGCGTGAATGAGAGTTCTGAATCCGAAATGCATAAAAGAAGATCTTGATGGTCTGATTTCTGAGCTGATCGGCAAAGGGATTTGTGACGACGCAAACTTTTCTGCGATCCGGTCATATGGTAACCAAGTGGATGTTACCTTCAGCGGTTCGGAACACATTTCGATTGCGCTGGGCAATATAGAATATGCTGAGATTTACAGCGAACTTGCTGACAAACGTTCGTACAACATGAAACTTGTTGATGGCGCCCTTGTTCAATTAATGTATCGAATAAAGAAAAATGCGTTGATACAGCATCGGCTCTCATTTTATCCATCGCCGAGCTTGCTTCCGTTTCAGGATGATCCAGATTCTTACATGCGTGATGATCTATTTCTTGAGATTGTCCAGCGGAGAATAGTTCCATTTCCCCTGCGTTTCGATTTTGATGCAAGAGATGGCGTGTATGCTGACGTAACCCACCCCAAGAGTCACCTCACATTGGGTGATGTGAAAGGTTGCCGAATCCCTATATCAGCGCCGTTAACACCTCGATGGTTTATAGAATTCATTCTGAGAAACTTTTATCAGACGGAGCACCATGATTTTGTGAGGGGATTGCCACGTCACAGAATTAAGTTGCCAGCCTCTATCACCGCTAATGAGGAAAACCTGATGCATATGGTCGTTCCGTATCAGGTGGTTCGATGAAAACTGTATTTTCTGACTGTCTCTTGAGGGAGCTATCTTCACTCCCCTCCCGACACGCCATTTTGCTCGGCTGGGTATCTGAATTGCCGGTACTAATGCGGATGAATCAACTATCTGAGCATTATCGGCCAAAATCGGATGACTCTGATTTCTGGGCTGTGTGGTCAGGTCAGAATAGCAATGGTCAGACGGTGGACCGCCAATTGGATTGGAAAGTGGTTGCGGGTGATTGGCAGCAGGTCAACACATCTGTTAAGGAGCAAAATTCGGAGAATAATAATGAATAATGATAAGGCGGGTAAAGCTGAGCACAGCATTGAAAAATACTTCTTTCGATCTTCAGCGGCGGACTTTCTAAAAATTCCCGAAGCTCCGATTGCATACTGGTTATCTGAAAAAGTTCGAGAAGCATTTAATATTCCAAAAGTTGCGGAGTTTTTTGAGGTGAAAGAGGGGCTTGGAACCAGGGATGACCCTCGATTTCTTAGGAGCTTTTGGGAAGTCGACTGCTTCAAGATCAGATTTCATCCCGAGGGGAGTGAGAAATGGGTTCCAACTGATAAGGCCGGCGGTTTTAGGAAATGGTATGGAAGCAATGGGACCGTAATGAATTGGGAGAACGATGGTTTTGAGATAAGAAATTTTGAGAAATCAGTCCCAAGAAACACACAGTACTTCTTCAGAGATGCCGTGTCTTGGGGGAAGGTTGCTACAGGGCGTCCTTCTTTTCGGTTGCGTACTGCACAGTATGCATTTGTTGATGCCTCTCCCTCTGCTTTCGGTGAAGAGCTGAACGTGCTTTTATCTGCTTTAAACAGTCGTGCAATTAGTCAATTGATGAAAATACAAGGAAGCACAGTCAACGTAACTGTCGGAACTGCTAAAAACCTGCCATACATTAAAGAAATTGACGAGACTGTGTCTGATGACTGTGTAGCTCTCGCAAAAAGGGATTGGGATTCCTACGAAACCTCTTGGGATTTCACCACTCTCCCGCTGCTTTCACCCGATCATCGCACAGAGACGTTGAAGGGTGCCTATGTCCGCCTCCGCGCCCATTGGCAGGGCATGGTGGATGGAATGCAGCAGCTGGAAGAAGAAAACAACCGCACCTTCATTGACGCTTACGGTCTCCAGGATGAGCTGACGCCGGATGTACCGCTGGAGGAGGTCACTCTGACCTGCAACCCTCACTACCGCTATGGCAACAACAAAAGTGAGGAGGAGCTGGAGGCGTTTCTGCTGGCTGACACCATGCGCGAACTGGTCTCCTATGCCGTAGGCTGCATGTTCGGTCGCTATGCCCTGGAAGAACCGGGACTGATCCTGGCCAATCAGGGCGAGACCATCGAGGACTACCTGAAGCGGATCCCAGAGCCGAGCTTCCCGGCGGACGAGGATAATGTCATCCCTATGCTTGACGGTGACTGGTTCAACGACGACATCACCGAGCGCTTCCGTGAATTCCTGCGGATCGCCTTTGGCGAAGAACACTATGAGGGAAACCTCCGCTTTGTCGAGCAGGCGCTGGGCAAAGACATTCGCAAGTACTTCCTGAAGGACTTCTACAACGACCACGTGCGCCGTTACAAGAAACGCCCCATTTACTGGCTGTTCTCCTCACCCAAAGGCTCATTCAATGCGTTGATCTACATGCATCGCTACCAGCCTCACACCGTGGGCACGGTGTTGGAGTACCTGCGGGATTTCAAAGACGAGAAGCTGCAAGCCCGGAAAAACCATCTGGAGGCCGTCAGTATCAGCGCCGGGGCCTCCCAGGGTGATAAGACCAAGGCCCTGAAAGAGATCGAGAAGATCAACAAAATCCTAGCCGAGTTGGATGACTACGAGCGGGATGTACTTTATCCCTTGGCCACCGAACAGGTGGAAATTGATCTCGATGACGGGGTGAAGGCCAATTATCCGAAATTTGGCGAGGCCTTGAAGAAAATTCCAGGCTTGTCCTGAAGCAGTAAGGAGCTGTCGGCATGGCAGGTGAGTACGAAAAAGCCATTACTATCAAAGACGCGATTGATGCCATTAATCAGCGAGACTATCTGTTGCCGGCAATACAGCGGAAGTTCGTCTGGAGCAGCCATCAGATCTGCGTGCTGTTCGACTCCATCATGCGGGGTTACCCCATCAACACATTCATGATGTGGGAAATCAAGGATGATAGCATCAAGAACGACTATAAATTCTACGAGTTCCTGAAATCCTACTGCCAGCGTTTCAGTGAGGAGAACCCCCACGTTCCTACCAATGCCAGTTATAAGGATTTCAGAGCTGTCATCGATGGTCAGCAGCGTCTTACATCCCTCTACATTGGTCTCTGCGGTACATACGCATACAAAAAACCAAGGGTTTGGTGGCCGAGCACTCGCGATGACAAGGTTTTGCCACCCCGCAAGCTGTATCTTGACCTGAAGGCGCCATTAGAGTCTGAGGACGATGAGTCCCTGATGTATTACAACTTTAAATTCTTAACGGATCAGCAGTATCAACAGTCATTGGCGTCAGCGGATCATAAGCACCACTGGTTTTGCATGCACGATCTTCTGAAATTTAGTCATGTCGATGGTGCGCATCACGTTTGGAGTCAAGTTGTAAAACCATACGTGACTCAGCACGGGCTTGAAGATAATGAATATTCATTGGATACGCTTGGGCAACTCTACGATGCGTTTCGCTCACAGAGAGTGATTCACTACTTCAAAGAGAACAGCCAGGAAATTGACCATGTTTTAGATGTATTTATCCGCACCAACAGCGGAGGCACCAAGCTGGACTTTTCTGACCTGCTGATGTCGATTGCCGTTGCCCACTGGGATGGAGATTTTCGGAAAGAGCTTGACGACTTGACCCAGCACATCCATCAGAACACGGAGATGGGTTTCTACATAGAGCGTGACTGGTTGTTGAAAACTTGCTTGATGCTCACGGAAGCCGATGTCCGTTTCAAAGTGAGAAATTTCAAGGGCGAGCAGGTTGCTCGAATCCAGCAAGAGTGGCCCGATATCAAAGAGTGTATTACCGAAACATTCCGCCTCGTGCGGAGGTTCGGCATTACGCCGCAATCCCTGACCTCCAGGAATGCTGTCATTCCGATCTGCTATTACCTGTATAAAAAGTGCTCAGCAGGAGAGCCGCTCTTCAGGAAAATTAATAATCTGGCGAAATGCCATGAGCAACGTGCGGTAATCAGCCAGTGGTTTTACATGGCGCTGTTGAAAGGGGTCTTCGGCGGTCAAGCCGACTCCATTTTAAGCAGCATGAGGGATGTTCTAGTAAAACACCTCACCGACGATACCTTCCCGTTACCGGCAATCATCAAGCGTTACAAGGCGACGAACAAGGATCTGCGTTTCGATGAAGAAACCCTCGATAAACTGCTGGAAACGCAGCACGGAGAGGGGCGCTGCCGCGCGTTACTGCATTTGCTGTTCCCGGAAATGAACGTTTCAGAGGTATTTCACATTGATCACCTTCACCCAAGGGCAGCTTTTGACAAGAAATTGCTAAATAAAGCTAGCTTCTTACAGGATGACGAGCATTTGATGGCGTTTTATCGTAATCCGGTCCACTGGAATGCGATCCCCAATCTTCACCTATTGAATCATTCGCAAAACCTTGCGAAGAAAGACCGCCCTTTGAAGGAATGGCTTTCTGACCAGAATGTGCACCTGACCCCTAGTGATCTGCTCATCGAGAATGTGGATCTGGAATTTATTTCATTCAAGGCGTTCTATCTGGCAAGGCGAGAAGCCCTAAAACAGCGCTTGATATCCCGAGTTTACATGTCCGCGCCGTTGGCGGCGGAGAGTGTGGCTGACAGTGAAGACGAAGAGCTGGAAGAGGTGGTCTCATGAGCAGCCAGATTCAAACGGCTCTGACGCGACTGTTTGACAAGCACCGGATCATTTTCTGGTACGACACCAAGCAAGAGCTGCGCGGTGATTTCGAGGCGGTTTCCATTCCGGACGTGGAGAAGCTGGAGATCGCCAACAACGAGTACGGCCTGAAACATCGCATCCTGCGGGAGGCACCGGAACAGAAATTCTTGCTGTACAAAGAAGGGCCACAACCGGAGGATCTGGACAACTGGTTGCTGGACGTACAGCTGGCCCACGGCGAGTTCCGGACCGACCAGGTGGCCATCTGGCTGTCCGAGTTGGAGTTGGGCCTGGAGTTCGCCGAGATAGCTCAGGCCCATACGGAGTTCTTTCAGGCGATCAAGCGCAAGGAGGCACTGAAGAAGTTGCTGAAGCCGGACGATACCGCCGGCCAGCTGCGCCTGAAGATGCTGGCCGTGTGTGCCGGTAGCGAGCCCCGTATGGACTCGGTGGTGGAAACCCTGCTGCAGCAACTGGCTGAAGACCGTGATGATGGCATCCGGCTGATTGAGCGCTGTGGTCTGGGCAGCTTCCTGTGGGAGCAACTGACCCGTTTCTACGGCTACGAGGCCAGTGAACCCAGCCTGCGCGATTTCGTGATCGAGCTGTTCAAGTCCTGCTACGCCATGGGTACCGATGGCGATGTCAAACTGACCGGCGACGCCCTGGTGTTCCTCAAGCGCTGGAAAGACAGCCGGCAGTTCGAGCAGGGGTTTGAAACCCTGTCTGCCGAGTGTGCCGAGGTGCTGGGCATTGAGCAGGATCTGGGTAAGCGGGACTTCCGGGACCTGGTTGAGCTGGATTACTTCCGGCTAATCGACCAGAAGATTATCAGTGACCTGGTGCGGGCGGTGGTAGGCCGCACGGTCACTAGTGGCGATGTGGCATTGTGGGTACGGCAGCGGCGCCAGGGCCACTGGTACGGGGAGTTCCGCCACCTGTATGAAGCCATTGAGTTTGCGGCCCGTTTTGTCCAGATGCTCGGTGAGGCTCGTCTCACCATGGACAGCCTCTCCGACGGCGTTCAGCGATACAGCCGTTCCTGGTTCCAGTTGGATCAGCTCTACCGCAAATTTACCTACCATGTGCGCATGTCCGGCCAGGCATCGTTAATGGGCGATCTCAGTGAGCAGGTGGAGAATTTGTATTCCAACAACTACCTGCTCAAGCTGGGCGACGGCTTCCAGGTTCACGTGGATGCCGCGCCGCGCTGGGAGGCCTATCCGGTCGTTCAGCAAACAGCCTTTTTCGAGCACTGGGTTCGCCCGTACCTGTGCAAGGACAAACGGATCTGCGTGATCATTTCCGACGCCATGCGCTATGAGATTGGTGATGAGCTGCTGGGCCTTATCCGGCAGGAAGATCGCTACAGCGCGGAGCTTGAACCGGCACTCTCGACCCTTCCCAGCTATACCCAGCTCGGTATGGCGGCGCTACTGCCCAACAAGTCCCTGGCAATCGCCGACAACGATACCGGTACGGTACTGGTGGATGGCCAAAGCTCACAGGGCACGGTCAACCGTACCAAAATCCTGCAGGCCGCCTTGGATGGTCGGGGCCAGGCCGTCAAGGCGGAGGATTTTATGCAGCTCAACCGGGAAGACAGCCGTGAGCTGCTCAAGGGTAATGATGTGCTGTACATCTACCACAACCGCATCGATCACACCGGCGACAAGATGCATTCAGAGGGGCAGGCCTTTGAAGCCGCAGAACAAACCCTGGATGACCTGATTCGACTGATCAAGAAGCTCACGGCGGCCAACGCCAATAACCTGCTGATCACCGCTGACCATGGCTTTATTTACCAGAACCGTGAGCTGGATGAGAGTGATTTCCTGGGCGATGCCGTTTCTGGCGATGATATTCGCTACCGGGACCGTCGGTTCGTGCTGGGTAAGGGGCTGTCCGCCTCTCCGGCCTTCCATCACTTCTCGTCTGAGCAGCTTGGGCTGGATGGCGATATGGAAGTGCAGATTCCCAAGTCCATCAACCGGCTGCGTCTTAAAGGCTCTGGCAGCCGCTTTGTGCATGGCGGCGCATCCCTTCAGGAGGTTGTGATTCCAGTCCTGAAGGTTAACAAGAAGCGCCAGAGTGATGTCAGCGCCGTTGAGGTGGACATCCTGCGTGGGGCCAGCTCGGTGATCACTTCCGGCCAACTGGCCGTCACCTTGTATCAGTCCGGACCGGTTACCGAGAAAGTACAGCCTCGCCACCTGCGGGCTGGGATTTATACCCAGTCAGGGGAGTTGATTTCGGACAGTCACGAACTGTCGTTTGACCTGACCTCGGAGAACCCCCGCGAGCGGGAGCTTCAGGTGCGCTTTGTGCTCAGCCGCAAGGCGGACGAGGCCAACGGCCAGGAGGTTTTCCTGAAGCTGGAAGAACAGCACGCCGGCACCTCCCACTACAAGGAATACAAGTCGCTCAGGTATTTGATGCGGCGGTCCTTTACCAGCGATTTTGATTTCTGAGGGTTATAGCCAATGAGTACGCTTGACCAAAAGATCAACGAACACTTCCCCGGGTTGGTGGTGCGCAAAGACCTGGTGAAAACGGTCAAGGGCAACGCCATCGTTCCCTCATACGTGCTGGAGTATCTGCTCGGCCAATACTGCGCCACTAACGACGAGGCCACGATTAAAACAGGGATTGAAACGGTCAAGGAGATTCTGGCCAAGCACTATGTCCACCGGAACGAGGCCGGACTGGTGCGCTCGAATATCAAGGAAAAGGGGCGCTACAAGGTTATCGACAAGATCAGTGTGGCCCTGAATGAGAAGACGGATGCCTACGAGGCGCAGTTTTCCAACCTGGGAATCAAGAAGGTATTGGTGGATTCTGGGACCGTCAAGGCCCACCCCAAACTGCTGGTAAGCGGCGTATGGTGCATTGCGGACATCGAATACGTATTTTCTGAAGACCAGAACGTCAGCCCCTGGATTCTGTCCACCCTCAAGCCGATTCAGCTATCGCACTTCGACTACGACGCCTACGTTGCCGCGCGGCAGCAGTTCAGCACCGATGAGTGGATTGACCTGCTGATCCAGAGTATCGGCTTTAACCCGGAGATGTTCGGACGGCGCAGCAAGCTGACGCAACTGGTCCGATTGATTCCGTTCTGCGAGCGGAACTACAACCTTATCGAACTTGGCCCCAAGGGGACGGGTAAATCCCACGTTTACTCCGAATTCTCGCCCCATGGGATCCTGGTTTCCGGTGGTGAAGTCACCGTACCCAAGCTGTTTGTGAATAACTCCAGCGGCAAAATCGGCCTGGTGGGCTACTGGGATTGCGTGGCCTTTGACGAATTCGCCGGTAAACAGAAGCGAGTCGACAAGGCCCTGGTCGACATCATGAAGAACTACATGGCCAACAAGTCCTTCTCCCGTGGCGTGGAAACCCTGGGCGCCGAGGCGTCCATGGTGTTCGTGGGGAACACCCGGCACACTGTTCCTTACATGCTGAAGCATTCAGACCTGTTCGATGAACTGCCGGACAAGTTCTACGATTCTGCCTTTCTGGACCGGATCCACTTCTATATTCCGGGATGGGAGGTCGACATCATCCGGGGCGAGATGTTCTCCGACGGCTATGGCTTCGTGGTGGACTACCTTGCAGAAATCCTGCGCTCGATGCGGAACTACGATTACTCCGACCAGTATAAGGAGCACTTTACCCTTTCTTCGGATATCTCGACCCGTGATCGGGACGGTATTAACAAGACCTTTTCCGGCTTGATGAAGATCCTGTTCCCCCAGGGGGGAGCGACCAGGGAAGAGGTTGAAGAAGTGCTGCGCTTTGCCATTGAGGGGCGCAAGCGGGTCAAGGACCAGTTACAGCGGATTGATACCACCTACGGCGAAGTACGCTTTTCCTATCAGGATCAACAAGGCCAGGAAATACTGGTCACGACACTTGAGGAGGAAGAGTACCCAGGCTACTACCACCAGACGGTCTCGACTCCTGATGACGAGGGAGTAGAACCCGAGCCAACAGCGGACGTTAAAGGTGTCGAGCCAGAAGAGCTGAATGCCCCCGAGCCAGTACTGGAAGAAAAGCACCTGACCTTCCAGGAAAATCAGAAGGGCATCTCATTCGACGGCTTGTTTGGCGCATACCTGAAAGGAGCCAGCAAGATCACCGTCACAGACCCCTACATCCGGCTTTTCTACCAGATCCGCAATTTCATGGAGTTTCTCGAAGCCATCGTGAAGAACAAGGCCGAAGAAGATGAAGTGGAGGTTCACCTCGTCACCGTCAGGGACGAGTTCAAGGGTGACCTGCAAGACGAGAGTTTTGAAAAAATCCAGGAATCCGCTCGCACCGTGGGCATCGACTTCACCTGGGAGTTTGATGAAAGCGGCACCATTCACGCCCGTCATATCGTTACAGATCACGGCTGGAAGATTTCACTGGATCGAGGGCTGGACATCTTCCAGCACTACGAGATGAATGAAGCCTTCGCGTTTGCCAACCGGTTGCAGCAGTTTCGGTCTAGCAAGGCCTTTGAGGTAACGTTTATTAAACAAAAGCCGAATGGAACTGAGGGGGAATAACATGAGCAGCGTAACGGCATCACTGACCAAATGGTTTTCAGGGCGCGCCCAGTGGTTCCAGATTGCGGCTACTCGGCTACTCCAGCAGTCTGAGCTTACTGACAAAGACGTCTCTGACCTCGCAACCCTGTGCCAGCAGGAGGCTAACGGGACATTGCCCAAAACGACCTGTTCCTTTCCCGCTACCGCGTTCTCCCAGGGCACAGCAGGCACCTTGCGTTTGTGTTCAATCAGTGATGTCGAAGGAGTAAACGCCCTTGCCCCGAAAAAACCACTTGAGTTTGGTAAGGGCAATATCACGATTGTTTATGGCAACAACGGGTCAGGCAAATCCGGTTACGTCAGGCTTCTCAAGCATGTATGCGGTGCCCGCGAGACGGGTACCCTTCACCGCAATGTCTATAAGCCCGGAGCTGCCGCACAGAAAGCCTGCATTTCGTTTGAGCAGGACGGCGTACTGAAGACTCATACCTGGTCAGGACAAGGTGTCTGCGATGACCTCAAGAGCGTTGATATTTTCGACACCTCGTTTGGCAAGTTCTTTGTCAGCAGCGAAGACGAGGTGAGCTATGAGCCGCCGGTATTATCGTTTTTCAGCTCGCTCATCCTCGCATGCGAAAAGGTCGCATCGGCCTTGGACACTGAGGCCAACCGGCACCAGTCCAAAAAGCCGAATATCCCCGCTGACAAGAAGGTAACTCCTGAAGGCATCTGGTACGAGGCCATCAGCGCCAAGACCACCATCCAAGACATCGACAAACATTGCGCATTTGGTGGCGCTGACGAGACCGAGATGCAAACGCTGCAACAGCGCCTTGCTGAACAGGCACCAGCGGAAAAAGCGAAGCAGCTAAGAAAACAGAAACAGCATATCGACACTCTGGTTCAGGATGCCCAAAAGTATCTGGAGCAACTATCGGACGAGAATTACCGACGGATCATTGCTGCCAAGAAGAAGTCGATCCTCAAGAAAACAGCGGCAGATACGGCGGCGGAAAAGGTATTCTCCGGCAGCGAGTTGGAAGGCATTGGCTCTAATGTCTGGAAAGAGCTATGGGAAGCGGCCCGGAACTACTCCGTATCGGCTGCCTACAAAGAAGCTGAGTACCCTAATGTATCTGATGGTTCCCGTTGCGTCCTGTGCCATCAGACTTTGACCCAGGAGGCCAAGGACCGATTGATCTCCTTCGAAAACTTCGTGAAAGGCGAAATGCAGAAAGCCGCAACGGATGCGGCCAAGGAATATGAAACCGCCAGTCAAACTATCGAGGCGCTACCGACATCGGAGACGCTTAAGACGCGTATCGATGCGGCAGGCATTCCACAGGATGAAGTCGCCAACCAGGTTACGGATTTCTTTGCTCAATTGCAGACCAGGAAAGACCAGCTGGCTGAAATCGATTCCGAAGAAGCCATTCCCGATCCTTTGCTCTCACCGAACTGGATCGAAGAAGCCAGCGCCCAGTCACAAAGCCTCGGTGAACTCGCGGCAAAATATGACGAAGACGCCAAAAACGACAATCGAGAGGAGATCAAGAAAAAGCTAAACAGCCTGCAGGCCAGAAAGTGGTTGTCTGAGCACCGCGCCGCCATTGATGAAGAAGTCACACGATTGAAGCTACTGAACCAGATTCAGGAAGCCAAGAAGTCGACCAACACCAAAGCCCTGTCCCAAAAGAAAGGGGAGCTGGCAGAAGCCTTGATCACGGATGCGTTCGTGCAAAGGTTCAACGCGGAGCTCAAGGCCCTGGGCGCGTCTCAGGTTAAAGTTGAGCTCGTGAAATCAAAAGTCTCCAAGGGCCGCGTCCTTCATAAGCTCCAGCTTCGAGGGGCCTCTCAGAATGGGCTCGCCGATGTCCTGAGCGAGGGAGAAAATCGGATCGTTTCCATTGCGGCATTTTTGGCCGACGTCACCGGCAAGAGCAACCAAGCCCCGTTTATCTTCGACGATCCAATATCCTCGCTTGACCAAAGCTATGAGGAGGCCGTGGTTCAAAGGCTGATCGAGTTGTCTCAGGATAAACAGGTCATTGTCTTTACTCACCGCCTGTCCCTGCTGGGAACGGTCAGGCATTTTGCCGAGAAAAAGACCATTAAGCCCGATGTGGTGAGCATTCGCACTGCGGACTGGGGTACCGGAGAGCCAGCCCCCATTCCACTTTCACAGGGTGACATCAAATCCGCCCTGAACACACTCATGAATCAGCGGTATCAGGATGCAAAGAAGGCAAGTGAGAACGGCGAATTTGAACATGCCGAAATCTTGCTGAAGTCGATATGCAGCGACTTCAGGACGTTGGTGGAGCGCTCTATTGAAAATGATCTGCTGTGTGGGGTGGTTCAAAGATTCCAACGACCGGTCCATACGTTAAAGCTCAAGGATCTGGCCAAATTGAAGGACGCGGATTGCAATCTCCTTGATTCGCTCATGACCAAGTACTCCGGGTTTGAACACTCGCAGCCGACAGAATCACCTGTGGAGCTGCCGAAGCCAGATGATCTTTTGGCCGACATGACTTCATTGAAAAGCTGGCGTGAAGAATACGCGAAGCGCCTCGCCTCTGCGGTGGCGGGGTAGCAGTATGAAAATCCTCCACACATCCGACTGGCATATCGGCCGAACTCTTTACGGCAGAAAACGTTACGAGGAGTTCGATTCCTTTCTGACCTGGCTGGCGGAGACGATTCAGCAGAATGAAATCGATGCTCTTCTGGTGGCCGGTGATGTCTTTGACACCAGCGCTCCGAGCAATCGTGCCCAGGAGCTCTATTATCGGTTCCTGTGCCGGGTGGCTGCCTCATCCTGCCGGCATGTTGTCGTTATCGCGGGCAACCACGATTCACCATCTTTTCTCAATGCCCCCAGGGAGCTGCTCAAAGCGCTGAATGTCCACGTGGTCGGCAGTAGCTCTGAGTCCCTGGAAGACGAAGTGCTGGTGCTCCGCAGTGAGCTGAACGCTCCGGAGCTGATTGTTTGCGCCGTGCCCTACCTCCGGGACAGGGATATCCGGGTGGCGGAGGCGGGTGAGAGTGTCGAGGACAAGGAGCGGAAACTACTTGCGGGGATCCGGTCTCATTACGCCGAAGTCGCCGCCTTCGCTGAGCAGAAACGTGAGGAACTCGGAGTGGATATTCCCATTGTGGCCATGGGGCACCTGTTTACTGCCGGCGGACAAACCATCGATGGTGATGGTGTACGCGAACTCTACGTTGGCTCCCTGGCTCATGTGACGGCCGGGATTTTTCCAGCGAGCTTTGACTATCTGGCGCTTGGACACCTCCACGTCCCTCAGAAGGTGAATGGCCTAGAGACCATCAGGTACAGTGGCTCCCCTCTGCCCATGGGGTTCGGGGAGGCAAAACAGCAAAAGAGCGTTTGCCTGGTTGTTTTTAATCATGAAGAGGGCCAGGGCAAGCCGCCATCCGTGCAACTGATCGACGTGCCAGTGTTTCAAAAGCTGGAGCGCGTTAAGGGAGACTGGGAGAGCATCTCAAGCCGTATGCTCGAGCTGTCGGCAACAGACTTTCAAGGCTGGGTCGAAGTCATCTACGAAGGTGAGGAGGTCATTGGCGACCTGCGCGAACGTCTGGAGACCGCCGTCTCTGGCACTGGAGTGGAGATCCTCCGGATCAAAAACAACCGCATCATCGACCATGTGCTGGGACAAATCCATGAAGAGGAGACACTCGACGACCTGGATGTGAACGACGTGTTCGAGCGCTGCCTAGCCGTTCATGAAGTGCCTGAAGACCAGCGGCCTGAACTGCTACGGGCCTACCAGGAAACTGTTTCGTCTCTCTATGAAGACGACGTGAAAGCGGAATAGAGGGGCTGTCGATGAGAATACTGCAGGTACGCTTCAAAAACCTGAACTCCCTGGTAGGCGAGTGGGAAATCGACCTGATGCACCCAGCCTTCGCGTCTGACGGCATCTTCGCCATTACCGGCCCGACCGGCGCGGGTAAGACTACGATCCTCGATGCTATCTGTCTTGCCCTCTATGGGCGGACGCCTCGCCTGAACAAGGTTACCAAGAGCGGAAACGAAATCATGTCCCGGCAGACCGGCGAATGTTTTGCCGAGGTGACCTTCGAAACCCAGAGTGGGCGTTACCGCTGTCATTGGAGCCAACATCGGGCACGCAAGAAGCCGGATGGCGAGCTCCAGGCTCCGAAACATGAAATTGCCAATGCTGATTCCGGCGAGATCTTCGAATCCAAGATGAGAGGTGTAGCCGACCAGATCGAGTCGGCTACCGGTATGGACTTTGATCGTTTTACCCGTTCCATGTTGCTTGCCCAGGGCGGCTTCGCCGCGTTCCTTCAGGCGGCACCGGATGATCGGGCTCCGATCCTGGAGCAGATCACGGGCACAGAGATCTACAGCCAGATATCCGTTCGCGTCCATGAGCGACAGCGAGAAGAGCGAGAAAAGCTGAGCCTACTGCAGGCTGAAACAGCAGGCATCGCGATTCTCGAGCCGGAGCAGGAACAAGAGATTGCGCAGACACTCGAGACAAGGCAGAAGGAGGAAACAGACCTCGCCGCCAAGTCCGCCGAGGCCGGAAAGGCCATTGCCTGGCTCTCCATCATCGATGGATTAAAGAAGGAAATCGTCAATCTTGCCGATGAGGATAGCAAGCTGCATGTTGATATTAGGGCGTTCAAGCCCGATCGTGAAAGGCTCAACCGGGCTTTGAGTGCCTCCTCGCTTGATGGCGTATATGCAACGCTTATGGCCACCCGCAAACAGCAGGCAGATGACAGAGAGGCATTGAAAACTGAGGAGGAGGCGCTCCCTGGATTGGAATCCTCCGCCAAGGAGCAAGCCGAGACGATGAGCGCGGCTGAGCAACAAACCGCTCGGGCCAAAGAAGAGCTGAAAGCGGCCGCACCGATATTGCAAAAGGTTCGCTCCCTCGATCAGAAGCTTGCCGATCAGGAAAAGGCAGTTACGGCGGGTGATGAGGCCTGCAAGAAGGATTCGGCAAAGATTGACGCAGATACACAAACCCGGCTCAAGGAACAGGAGAAGCGTATTAAGGCCCAACAGGCATTGGAGCTTGTTGAAGGGTATCTCAAGGAGCATGCCCGGGATGAATGGCTGATCGGCGGCCTGGCTGGTGTTGAAGAGCAGTTGAGAGGCCTGCTCTTTAGGCAAAGCGAAGCCCTTCAAAAAGAGAGCGATCAAGAAACGGCCGAGAACGCTTTGAAACAGGCGACAACGTCACTCGACGACTGTCAGAAGCAATCCGGCATTCGGAAGCAGGAGCTGGAGGACGCATCAAAGCAGCTTCAGCAAGGCAAAGATGTTTTGAGCCAGCTACTGGGGGGCCGCTTGCTGCGCGAATATCGCACGGAGAAGGAAACTCTGCTGCGTGAAATGGCCTTCCTGACGAAAATAGCGGAGCTTGAAGATCACCGGGCGAAACTGGAAGACGGCAAGCCCTGCCCACTTTGTGGGGCCACCGAGCATCCCTTCGCGGAAGGGAATGTGCCTGCCTCTGATGAAGCCGAACAGAAGATTGAAGCGCTGACCAAACTGATCAACAAAGCCGAGGATCAGGAAGCCGCCATCAAGAAGCTCGAAGTAGCTGAAAGCTTGGCCCGTAAAAACCTGACGGAGGCTGAAAAGCTGGAGTCAGCGGCGGCTAATGACAAAAAGGCAGCCGAAAGAACACTTGCCGAGGTAAAGGGCAGCTTGGAAAAGCTCCGTGCAGACTTTGCCGAACGCAGGCACGCCGTTTCCTCCAGGCTCCTGCCGCTTGGTATTGAGAACATCCCTGAAACGGACATTTCATCGCTGCTCGAGACCCTCAAAGCACGGCTGAAGGAATGGCAGGCCCAAGTCAAGAAGAAGGCAGACATCGAGAAACAGGTTGCCGACCTCGACA
Organism: Vreelandella sp. L-15; assembly: GCF_056857635.1. Taxonomy (NCBI): domain Bacteria; kingdom Pseudomonadati; phylum Pseudomonadota; class Gammaproteobacteria; order Oceanospirillales; family Halomonadaceae; genus Vreelandella; species Vreelandella sp. L-15. The sequence continues at coordinate 29,974 of NZ_JBSXNN010000081.1, forward strand.
GTGAGATCAAGAGACTGGATGCGGTTATCGAAACCCAAAGCACTTCCCTTGCCGAAAAACGGGAGCGCCTGGAAACACTGAAAACGGAATTTGCCGCAGGAAATGATGAGCGCAAAGCACTTTACGACGACAGGAATCCCAACGAAGAAGAGCGCGGTTTGAATAAGACGGTATTTGACGCCGAAGTTGCCGAGAGGCAGGCCAGAGATCAGCATAATCAACTACAGCAAAGGTGGCATACCGCAAAGGCCCATGTCGAATCCCTGAGAAAGCGGATCGACCAGCGAGAGCCGGAACTGGGAAGGATGGAAACTGATTTCTCCGAAGCACTTACGCCAGTTGGTTTTTCAGATGAAGAACAGTTTCTGGGAGCCAGATTGACCTCTGAGCGGAGAGGTGAGCTGGCGGTTAAGGCCAATGAACTGGATGAGCGTCAAACAGATCTGAAAGCCAGGCAAAAGGATCGGGAGACGCGCTTGGCCACAGAGATGGCCCGAAAAGTGACCGACAAATCTCTGGAAGAGCTCGAACCCCAATTCAAGGAGTACGAGGAGTCTCTGAGGGAGTTGCGGGACATCATTGCCGGTCTTAAGCACAAGCTGAGCGAAAATACGGCCGCCAAAGAGAGGATAAAAGAGAAACAAGCGGCTATTGAGGCCCAGGGCAAAGAGTGTCGCAGGTGGGAAAACCTGCACGAATTGATCGGATCCGCAGACGGTAAAAAGTATAGAAACTTTGCCCAGGGGTTGACCTTCGAAATGATGATTGGCCACGCCAACAGACAACTGCAAAAAATGACCGACCGCTACTTGCTGGTCCGTCATGATGCTCAGCCCCTGGAGCTCAACGTGGTTGACAACTACCAGGCTGGGGAGATTCGGCCCACGAAGAATCTTTCCGGTGGTGAAAGCTTTATCGTCAGTCTCTCCCTGGCTCTGGGTCTGTCCCATATGGCCAGCAAGAATGTCCGTGTGGACTCGCTGTTCCTGGATGAAGGCTTTGGCACGCTGGACGATGAAGCCCTTGATACTGCCTTGGAAACTCTCTCGGGTCTGCAGCAGGACGGCAAGCTGATCGGCGTTATTTCACACGTGCCTGCCTTGAAGGAGCGTATCAGCACGCAGATCCAGGTTACACCTCAAACTGGCGGGAGAAGCCAGATATCGGGGCCGGGATGCGGCGGGTTGAGCGCTACAGAGCGGGCCGTAGAGGCAGGTTAACTTGAAAATGAATCAACAGGCGATACCCCAAACACCCAGGATAACATTTCGGAAAGCTCTGAGTTGATCAGCTGGAGTGAAGGTCATCCACCGGCAATGGTAGTGCCGTAGAGTATGAGCGGGCTGAGCCAGTACCGCTCTGCGTCCTTGATCCTGATCGGGGCCTATACTGACGGACATAATGCCATGTTCCGTATGATGGAAAAGCAACTTGGCAATCGATACCTAGAAATAGTGTTCTCGTGGCGAACGCACCGCGAAAGGCTTGCGTAGTCGCCGTCCCGACACCCTCAGTTTCAACCGCCACGTCGCGACGACTAGGGAGAAACCCCTTCCAGTTTCTCTGCGCTCAGCCCAGTGCTGTGAGGTAACGCCTATTGTTTGGTTGGGTAAATTTCAAACCACGTAGGCCAGCAGCTATCAAGTTTCCGATTCCCGCTCCCACCAGGACTGAAATAACTCATCACCATGCGGCAAATAGGTGTGAACCTCCCGGCCATTCCAATCCAGCGCCAGAACCTGCAAGGCTGCCTGTTGCAGTTCGGTATCCAAGGCCCTCAACCGGTTCAACTCGAATGGCCAGTGGCTCGCGTTATAAAGGCCAAGCAGGAATCGCCGGATATGCCGGGCCTGGCCGCCTCCACTATGAGCGGCGTCGATCAGTATTGTGAGAGCCGGAAGCCCCGTCTCCTCCCGCTGCTGCCTCCGCTTTTCTTCCTGTTCTAGCAAATATAGAAAGCCTCCGGGAAGCATGGCTGTTTTGTCCGTCACGTGCATAACCTCATATCGACTTCACGATTATGCTGCCATGGACGACGCAGTAGGCACGGCTCTCAAACTGCCCGTTTTGGGCAGGAACACCGGTTTGCCCCGAATTTATTTCAGATCGCCATTGTGTCGGGGTGATCTTTTTCGGAACTTTCGCTCCAGGAACGCTTCCAGCCGATCGGCGTTGCGGTAGGCCATAACGCAGATAAAAAGTACGACCGCGACAAAGCTCAGGAATGCAATCAGTGTGGCAGATAGGTTTAGCATATTCAGGTCTCCAATAGTTGATTGCCCTTTCAGGGCACTTTGTTGGTTTCAGGCCGCAGCATCGGCCTGTCTTTGTTCTTTGGCGACAGACGCAATCAAGTGCCGCGAGCAACTCAGCATCTCCTGGATCTCGCTGTAGCTGTGACCACTGCGTAGTAGGCTGGCGATGTGTTGCCTGCGCTTCAGGTCTGGCTGCCGCCCCTGGTACTTACCCTCCGTTTTTGCTTTATGGATGCCCTGGAACTGCCGGCGCCGGCGGTCTTCGTAATCTTTGCGGGCCACGGCAGCCAGCATGTCGAGCATCATGGCGTTGACCGCTCGTAGAATGGAGTCGGTGAAACCGGTGTCGTCCTTCTTTTCCAGGGCGAGCCAACTGGTCGGTAATTCCGGGGAGACGATGGCTAACCGCTTGGCGGCCAGCTTTTGCTTGAGGGAGTCCCAGTCACTCTGTTTGAGGCGAGCCAGCCGATCAATTTGTTCGACCAGAACGATGTCGCCCTCGCCAGAATCTGCGATTAGTTTCATCAGCTCGGGGCGGTGCAGGGTAGCGCCGGACACATTCTCCACGTAGAAAGCGGCAATACGCTGACCGTGGTTGGCTGCGAACTGTACCAGTAACTCCCGGGCTCGCTCCGCGTTCTGTTCCTGCGTGGATGCCCGCAGGTAGGCTCGAATAAACATCGTCGGTTCCTCAGTCTGTTATAAGTGGTTCTCTCTGGCCGGTCTGGTTTAGGTGGTTCTGGTGGCCATTACCCGGCTCGAACACCTGGTTCTCCTGATCTGTACCCATAAGGAACCACCTCAAGAGTCGAGAAACTCCCCGAACGGATCGTCCGCTCGATAAATCTGGTTGATTCTGCCGTCATCGAAGAAACCCTCTGTACCGCCATTGCTCCCATTGCCGGAAGTTGCCTTGTTGCCCGCGCCGGTTGCCTCCTCATCACTGCCTCGACTGAACGACGCCATCTTTTGTTCGAATTCAGGAAACGTCATTTCCCCATCGGGTCCCTTGGCGAAAACCGTCTTGTAGGCATCGACTACGGCCAGTGCGAAGCGAATGAACAGTGCGACCACCCAGAGCACGAACAATAAATACCATGCGTAAAGCGCTGCATCGGTACCCCTAAAGGCGAGCTCCACAACGCCGACCCCGGCGAGCCCCACTGTTACGATTTTTGCCACTCTTACCATGGCCTCAGTCCCCGATAGTTCTTTACTTCGAAGCTACCAGAACCTGAGAAAATGCAAGTTTTTCCCGGCGTCAGGCCGCTGCGGCTTGCCCGGCCAGCCACGGCGGTTTCACCTTGCTGTAGGCATCGTTCGTCATCGCCCTCAAATCTTCCACGTCCAGGTGTGGAACCACCAACGCAGTGCCTTGGTATCGAGCTCGCGGGTAGTTGGTTGGCTGGAATACGCCATGAGGGAGGTCGTCCTCATCACCCAGCCACTGTCTCAGCCGGAGATCGATACACCAGCCCTGTTCGAGCTCGACCCAGCAATGGGGAGCGGTGGTCATTCGGCTCAGTCGGTCCTCCGCGTATCCGATCCGGCATTGATGGAAAATGCCTCGCTCGGTCAGGGCATTGCTGATCACAAAAGTCATGTAGACGCTATCGACTCTCAGGTCCTCCAGCGGCAGCAGTGCCAACTCAAGTTCATCGTGCCAGTCACTCATGGTCGGGCTCCCTGAACATCAGCTGTTGGCCCTGTTCATACAACACCGGATAGGGGAGCGGCTCGCCGTCCTGGATCACGGTGTTCGGTGGAAAGTACATCACTATCCAGGGAGGCATGCCGGCGCTGACAGCGCCATAGAATTCATCTACAGGAAAGGTGAGTTCATGGCCGGACTGCCGAAATACCAGTCGGGAATATTTCTCGGGATGGTTGGCAGCGATGTTGTAACTGGCTGCTTCACGGCCGATGACATAGCTTGGTGTCTTCCAGTGATTCGGTTGTTGGATGTTATAGGCGATGATGCAGTTGCTATCGGCACAGCCATATCGCTCGACTGTTACCGACCACAGCATGAGCGGGTTCCCATCAATCTCCGGCGTCTTCACGTCTGTGAGCTTCGTTACATTTATCGCCATCGACTCGGCGGCCTGGGTGATGGCCTCATCTACGACTGCAACATAGTGGTCATAGGCGTCATCCTCGTTCGCCGCCAGTGATTCCGGCATCCAGCCCATCAGGCTGGGTCGCGCCGAAGGGTTGTCCGGCGTCATCATGATGTCAGTGGCGTTAAATAGCAGTGTCTGGGTGCCCGTAAGATGACGGAGTGGTGCATCTAATGAGGTAGCCAGACTGGCCAGGTCGAGGGCGCCCATCACCAGGCTTTTGCGATAAGAGCGGGTGCCGTCTGGTGAGTCCCGCAGGTCCTGGTCGTAGATGCCCCCGGAACGGGCCAGATTCAGTGCGCGGGATGATTCGTCGTCATATTGTCGAGGCATGGCAGCGCAACCCGCGAGCACGGCTGTAGTTACAGCAAAACAAATGGTCTTCAACTTGGTCATTTTGAACTCCTGCGTTTTCTAAAATACTCGCATGAAGTTGCAAATACGCAAGAGGGAATTAAAAAAAATTTTAATAAAATCAATAGTTTGTACTGTCAGTACAAACTTCGGTGTATCAGCGGTGGTGCATCGGGAGTGTCGCTCTTGCTAGACTTGCCAGCAGGATTTTTTCGGTTGAGGCGAGGTGTTGGTAAATCGGAAAAGGATCAGAAATTCCCAGTTTCCCACTTATCCCAGTTTATAATCGTGGGTAGTAACCGATTGGGCCGATCAGAGATAAAGTTTCTATCCATGGGTAGTAAAATGGGTAGTGCTGGGCGAATATCGATGCAAAAAATAATGTAAACATCTGTTTTTAAAGGATTTTAATTTATTATTCTTTGAGCAGGTGCAAAATATTGAGTGATGAAGATGAGTCGAGCGACACCCTGGAGTGCTGGCGAGGTAGAGGCAACCATTGCTACCTACCGGCAGATGCTAGTAGCAGAACTGAGCGGGCAAAGTTCTAACAAGCGCGCACTTAATCGAGCGCTGATGATACAGCTTGATGGCCGCTCGGCCAGTGCCATAGAGTTCAAGCACTGCAATATCAGCGCAGTGTTACGCGATGCCAACTGCCCCTATGTCGATGGCTATAAGCCGCGTAGCAACTATCAACAAAGCCTAGTTGAAGCTGTCGAGGGGCTGTTGTTGCGAAGCGAGCTTGTTGATCGCGCAGCGCGTTTGGCCGCTGATCTTCCAGTGATTGATACCACTGGCATCGTAGACGAGCGCATTATCGTCGAACCTCCTAGAACGACACCGCCGCAACAAGGCGTTCGAGAATTCCGCGCCGACTATTCAGTGCGCCCGCCGCAAAAACGGGACTACCTGGCCCGGGAAACCCGCAACCGCGAGCTTGGGCTAGCCGGTGAGCACCTAGTGATTCGGTTCGAGCAGCACCGGCTGATCCAAGCTGGGTACGATAAGCTGGCGGAGAGGGTCGAGCACGTTGCGGTAACTCAGGGTGACGGGCTGGGGTTCGATATCCGTTCCTTCGAGCCCGACGGCAGTGATCGGCTGATTGAAGTCAAAACCACCGCCTTTGCCAAAGAGAGTGCGTTTTTTATTACGCCCAACGAGCTCGAATGCTCGCGTGCCCATTCGGAACACTATCATTTGTTCCGACTGTTCAACTTCCGCAAGGGGCCGAAGCTTTTTTTCTTGAAAGGTGATCTCCACGAACAGCTCTGGCTGGAGCCAAATAGCTACCGGGCGGGAGTACGTTAATAGCTTAAAAGAGGGAGCTGCTTCAAGAAATCAAAACTTCAGCCGCTGAGATTGTTCGTGAAGCTATCGTTCACTCATCGCTCCGTTCGTGCTGCTGAAGCTGTTCAACGGCCTGAGCCCGTTCGCGCTCTAGCTCGCGTTTAAGCTCATCTTCAGAGGGCAGATACGGCAGGTACTTCGCCGCAAACAGCTGTTTTTGCTCGGCCAGTACCGAGTACTTGACCACGGCTTCGCTTTTTTCGCTGCACAGCACCAAGCCAATAGTGGGGTTGTCGTCGCTGCCTTTGCGCTGCTCATCGTATAAGCGCACGTAGGTATCCATTTGGCCGATATCCTGATGCCTGAGCTTGCCGAGTTTTAGATCCACCAGCAAAAAGCACTTCAGTTTGAAGTTGTAGAATACCAAGTCGATGTAGAAATCTTCGTCGTCAAAGCGAATGCGCTGCTGGCGCTCCACAAAGGCAAAGCCTTTGCCTAATTCCAGTAAAAACTGCTGCAGGTTGCTGATAATGGCCTGCTCTAGCTGGCTTTCCTGATAGGTTTTATCCTGCAGATTAAGAAAATCCAGAATGTAGGGATCACGCAGATAGTCTTTAGCGCTTTCTGCCAGTGGCTGGGTGTTTTGCTGGGCTTCTGCTGCCACCGAGGATTTTTCTTGGCTGGCCAGAAGTCGCTCGTAGTAGAGAGTGCTAATCTGGCGTTCTAGAGCTCTGGCGCTCCAGCTTTGGTTGATCGCTTCGTGCAAATACCAGTCGCGGGCTTGGGCGTTTTCTATTCGCAGAAGGGTGCGATAGTGAGTCCAACTCAATTCAAGACGCACTGCGTCGCGAATTGGAAAGGCGTGATAAAACTGGCGCATATTGCGTAAATTGGTGACATCAAAACCTTTCCCCAGCCGCTCGGTGAGCTGTTGTGAGAGCTGCTTTAGCTGCTGCTTACCATACTCAGCACGACGATTGCCTTGCTGTTCGTGTTCGACAATTAAACGGCCTATTTCCCAGTAGCTTTGTACCATGGCCGTATTCACGGCTTGGCGAACCTGCCCGCGTGCTTGCTCTATCTGTTGAGTAATTGCGCTAACGAGGCGGCTAAAAGCGGTTTGGTTCTGCTCCGTCATAGGCTTAACCCCTGGCGTTATAGAGTAATGTCAGCTGGCTGAGGCCTAACAATATCAAATTTTGCCGATAGGAAGAGTTGGTGATGGCGATCATATCAACAGTGCATATAGCCAACTGCCTCGCTCACAGCCCCAACAACTCCTCAACCGGCAAGTGACTGGTCGCCTTCATTTCCCTCAGCGAGAGGTTGGAGCGGATGCTCGACACGCCGGGCAGCTGGCGCAGTACCGTTTCGACGAAGTGGCTGTAGTCGTCCAGGTCTTTGGCGACGACCTGTAGCAGGAAGTCGGCTTCGCCGGTGGTGTTGTGGCAGCTCAGTACGCGGGAGCTGGCCTGGATGATGCGCTCGAACTCCGCCGTTGCGGCTTCGCTGTGCTGGGTGCAGGTGATTTGCACAAAGGCCAGCACGCTGGCGCCCACTTTACGGCGGTTGAGGATGGCCTAGTAGCCTTCGATCACTCCCAGCTCTTCCAGGCGTTTGTGCCGTCGCCAGCAGGTGGCTTCGCTCAGGTGCAGCTGTTCGGCCAGTTGCGCGTTGGGCATTCTGCCATCAATCTGGAGTAACGCTGCTAACTTGGCGTCTTTTTTATCCAATGCGCTCATATTGCAAGTCTCTTTCTTATCAACACTATAAAGAGAAAGAGTGCTTCACATTGGTCAGTGTTGTCCACGATATGGAAAGCTCATTTCAGGTCAGGCTCGCTATAGTAGCGTTAGCGAATCCGCAGCCTAAACGTTCAGGAGTGGCCCATGAAAGCCGTCGTATTTGAGCAGTTTTCCACCCCGCCCACTATTCAGCAGGTGCCGGATCCGACTCCCGAACCTCACGGCGTCGTGGTCAAGGTGATGGCTAACGGCGTATGCCGCAGTGATTGGCACGGCTGGATGGGCCACGACCCGGATATTCGGCTCCCCCATGTGCCGGGGCACGAGCTATCCGGCGTGGTGGAAGCGGTGGGCAAGGACGTGACGAAGTGGCGGGTCGGGGATCGTGTGACCGTGCCGTTCGTGGGCGGCTGCGGCACTTGCCCGGAGTGTAACGCAGGCCACCATCAGGTATGCGATAGCCAGTTCCAGCCAGGGTTTACTCACTGGGGCTCGTTTGCCGAGTATGTGGGCATTTACTACGCCGATGTGAACCTAGTCGCCCTGCCAGATACCCTAGCGTTCGACACTGCCGCCAGCCTGGGTTGCCGGTTCGTGACCTCTTTTCGTGCGGTGGTAGACCAGGGCCGCGTGTCGGCGGGCCAGTGGGTGGCGGTGCACGGCTGCGGCGGCGTGGGGCTGTCGGCCATCATGATTGCCAGCGCAGCCGGCGCCAACGTGGTGGCGGTGGATATTTCCGAGCAGGCGCTGGCTTTGGCGCGCCAGTTGGGGGCGGTGGCCACGGTGAATGCCAACCAAGAGGCCGAAGTGGTGGAGTCGGTGGTGGAAATCACTCAAGGGGGCGCGCACGTCTCGCTGGATGCGCTGGGTCACCCCACCACCTGCTTCAACTCTATTAGCAATTTGCGAAAGCGCGGCAAGCATGTCCAGGTAGGGTTGATGCTGGCAGATCACAGCACGCCAGCCATTCCCATGAGCAAGGTGATTGCTAATGAGCTGGAAATTCTGGGCAGTCATGGCATGCAGGCCCATCGCTACGATGCCATGCTGGCGATGATTCAGTCGGGCAAACTGGCGCCGGAAAAGCTGATTGGCCGCCGCATCACGCTAGAGGAGTCGGTGCAGGCGTTGATCAACATGGATAAGTTTGAAGGCGTGGGGGTCACCGTCGTCACGGAATTCTGATAAAAGAGGGCTGCTGATAACGCATCAGGTGAGTATCACGGCGCTGACCGGTGGGGGCGTTAGCTCTGGGGAAATGGTGGTCGTGCGCCCGCAAGAGGATAGCTTCACGGTGGTGGGGCGGCTGAGCGTTCCCAGCCGTTAAGGCGTTCTATTCATTTCCTTCAATGAACCGGGGCAAATTATTCGCTCCTCATCCGTCAATTGAGGTTTTACGCTGGGCGTATTGATAAGGAGAGCATTATGACATCAGCCAATACTCCATCCGTTCGCCGTGTGGTCGCTCAGCATCCTGCCCATCGGGACGATATCGGTGACCTGGTCACCCGCAGGCCGCTGCCGGGGCCTGGCGTGGATCAGCTCGATCCGTTTCTGTTCCTGAATCACCACGGCCCGCAGGTTTACCCGGCCAACAACCGCGGGCTGCCCTTTGGGCCGCACCCGCACCGTGGGTTTGAAACGGTGACGTTTATTTTAGAAGGCTCGCTGGCCCATGCCGACAGCGCCAAGCACCAGAGCGTGATTCACGCAGGCGGTGTGCAATGGATGACCGCCGGTAGCGGCATCGTCCATGCGGAAATTTCGCCGGAGGAGTTTCTGCGCGAGGGCGGCCCGCTGGAAATCTTGCAGCTGTGGGTCAACCTGCCGTCACGGCTGAAGATGAGCGAGCCGCGCTACGTGGGCTTGCAGCAAGAGGGCATCCCCGCTGTTGAGCTGTCGGGCGGCGGTACGCTCAACCTGATTGCCGGGGAGTGGCAGGGGCAAACAGGCCCGATTGAATCGCTGACCGGCGTGTTCATGTCGACGCTAGCGCTGCCTGGGGGCGCGCGTGAGCAGCTACCCGTGGCTCCTGGCCGGCAGGTGTTTCTGTACGTGGTGAGTGGTGACGTGACGGTGGGCGGCGAGCCTGCCAAAGCGCACCATTTGATCGAGCTCGACCGTGACGGCGAAAGCCTTGCCATCGAGGCAGCCAGCGATGCGCGCCTGCTGTTTGGCCATGGCGATGTCATTGATGAGCCGGTCTACTCCCACGGCCCCTTCGTGATGACCACCCGCGACGAGATCGTGCAGGCGGTAGAGGATTACCAGAACGGCAAGTTTGGCGGGCTTACCCTTTAAAGACCCGCTAATGCTCTAAACGCCCGCGCTACACCGGCTCGCCGCGATAGTAGTGCCATAAAAACAGCGACCCCACGCTGCGCCAGGGTGCCCAGTGCTCTACCATCTGGCGCGCCTGCTTCGGCGTGGGTTTGTTTTCCATGCCCTTCAGGCGGCCCAGCGCCACTCTTAACGCCAAGTCGTCGGCGGGGAAGATATCGGGGCGTTTGAGCGAGAACATCAGGTAGATCTCGGCGCTCCAGCGGCCAAACCCACGCAGCTGGGTAATCGCGGCAATCGCCTCGTCATCGCTGAGGTGCGCCAATCCATCGGCGCTAAACGTGCCCGCCAGCTCCGCCTCTGCCAGCCCTTTGGCATACTCGATTTTACGCCACGATAGCCCCGCATCGCGCAGCGCCTGGCCTTCCACCTCCATCACCGCTTTGGCGTGCAGCTCCGGCAGCAGCGTATTCACCCGGCCCATGATGGCCCGAGCGGCCTCGGTAGAGATCTGCTGGCTGACGATGGTCGAGAAGAAGGTCGCAAAACCTGGATCGCGCTGGCGCGGGTTGGGCGCGCCGACTAAGGGGTAAGCGCGGGCAATGTCGGGGTCGGCATTGGCCAGTGCCTGCATGGCGTGCTCGATGGTGCTGGAGGTCATAACCGGCCCTCTTAATGAAAAGATAATCCTCACATCCTAGCAGTTGCCTCTTGGTTGCTGCCGCGTCAGTGTCCACGGGTTACCCCTTTGCACGCTAACTTTTTTAACATCATATATTCCTACTTTCGTCTAATCTTGCCATCATTTGACACAATCTAAGACCGTTTTGATAAGCAGGCGTTTTATCCAGCGCCTGGGGAGAGAGGTATGCAAGAGTCGTCATCGGGGCTGGCGCGTAACCCGCGATTGGCAGAGTTTGTACTGGCGCTGGGTGGGTTCGGCATTGGTACCAGCGAGTTCGTGATCATGGGACTGATGAACCGCGTGGCGGAAGATTTAGCCGTGACCGTTCCCCAAGTAGGCTATGCGATTAGTAGCTACGCACTGGGCGTGGTAGTGGGTGCACCGCTGATTTCTGCGCTGGCCGCACGGGTACCCAGGCGGGCGCTGCTGATTGCGCTGATGCTGGTGTTTGCCGTGGGCAATATTGCCAGCGCTATGGCGCCGGGGTTTTGGTCGTTTGTGGGCCTGCGCTTTCTGGCGGGGCTGCCCCATGGCGCTTACTTTGGCATAGCGGCGCTGGTCGCTGCAGGAGCGGTGCCGATTGACCAGCGGGCGCGGGCGATTTCAAGGGTGATGATGGGGCTTACGGTAGCCATTTTGATTGGCGCGCCGTTGGGTACCTGGGCGGGTAACGTCTTTGGTTGGCAAATCGCTTTTGCCGGTGTGGGAGTGATTGCGCTGTTAACGGCACTGCTCATTCGGTTATGCGTGCCGGTGCAGCCGTTTGATGCCCACGCGAGCCCGTTAAGAGAGCTATCTGCACTGGTGAAGCAGCGGGTGCTGGTGACCATTGCGATTGCCTGTATTGGTTGCGGCGGTATGTTTTCGATCTTCAGCTATGTGATGCCGACGCTGACCCAGCAGGCGGGCATGAGCGAAGCGCTGGGGCCTTTGGTGCTGGTCATTTTTGGCCTGGGCTCCATCGCCGGTAACTTGGTGGGCGGGCGCATGGCGGATAAAGACCTGATGCGGGCCATTCCTACCATTTTGGTGTGGTGCGCGGTGGTGCAGGGGCTGTTCTACTTTGCTGCCAACCAGGTGTGGTCGGGACTGCTGTTCGTGGGATTGGTGGGCACCAGCATGGCGCTTGCGCCGTCGCTGCAAACCCGCCTGATGGACGTGGCCGAAGACGCCCAAACCATGGCGGCCTCCATGAACCATGCGGCCTTTAACGGGGCGAACGCGCTGGGGGCGTGGCTGGCGGGCTTGGCGATTAGCGCCGGATTTAGCTGGTCGAGTACGGGGCTGGTAGGGGCCGGGCTTGCGCTGTGTGGCCTAGTGATTTTCGCTTGGGGGCGCTGGCTGGAAAAACGCACCTATCCCGCGGAGCCGTCGGTGGCTCAGAACTACAAATAAAGCGCTATAAATAAGTGATTGCTAAATAAATATTTAGAGCATTTAAAGTGGCAAAAAACGCTTATCGTTTCTAGGGTGTAAAGGTGCAATCCATAAGGAGGTGACCTATGCATAACCTAGTGAAGACATCGCGCGTTGTAACCCCGCGACTCGTAACATTAAGTGCTATTGCAGCGATGACTCTGGCGCTGGCGGGCTGTGGAACGACCACTAGCGAGCGTGCTACCAGTGGTGCTGGCGTAGGGGCGGCTGTTGGTGCTGGGGCCGCTGCGGTCACCGGTGGTAGCGTCACCCAAGGTGCTGTGATTGGCGGTGGCGTGGGTGCTGCCACCGGTGCCGCCACCGATGAGGACGATATCAACCTCGACTAACTCGCCCCACTAGCGGCAAAGCCTGAAGCCGCGCATGCCTAAATGAAAGTGGTCGGCATGCGCGGCGTTGTACTCAGGCCCCAGTACATTGCCGAAGGTATCGCAGGCGCCATCCCGCGCTGCCCGCAAGAGCTCTCCCATTTCTCCCTCGTCATCCCAGTCGCGAATCAGCGTAATCTGACCTCCGTGTGGTTTCTTGAACCCCTACAGTCCCTGCCAGGGGTGTGCGATACTGCGCACCCAATAACGCCGGCAGTGGCCGGCCTGCGTGATAACGAACGACCATTTTGACTAACTAGGGAAGCGCTTCATGTCCCAGGGTACGCTGTTTATTGTTTCTGCCCCGTCGGGCGCGGGTAAAACCAGCCTCGTTCGTGAGCTGATCGAAAGCCTGGACGGCATTCAGGTGTCGGTGTCGCATACCACGCGTGCCAAACGCGAAGGTGAGGTCAATGGCGTCAACTACCACTTTACCCAAGTGCCTGACTTCGAAGCGATGATCGACCGCGGCGACTTCTTCGAGTATGCCAAGGTCTTCGACAATTACTATGGCACGTCGCGTCAGTCGGTCCAAACCTTGCTAGACGCGGGGCAAGACGTCATCCTAGAGATCGATTGGCAGGGCGCGCAGCAGGTACGCGAGCAGATGCCTTCTGCCGTGTCGATCTTCATCCTACCGCCATCGCGTAGCGAGCTGGAGCGACGTCTCTCCAGCCGTGGCACCGACGAACACGCGGTGATCGCTCGGCGCATGCGCGATGCGGTCAGCGAGATGTCTCATTACGATGAGTACGATTACTTAGTGATTAACGACGATTTCACCACCGCCCTGCAAGAGCTGCAGTCGCTGGTGATCAGCCGCCGCCTCACGCGTGCTGCAATGCAAGAACGCCACGCCCCCTTGCTCGATGCGCTCTTGTCACAGGCGCCTAGCGTCGAGTAATCTATCAGGTCCTATCACCACTCTTTTCGCTGGGTCGGCGACGTTGTTCAACAACGCCGGCCCGGCGTCGTCATTACAGGAAGGCCCCATGGCTCGCGTAACCGTTGAAGATTGTCTGGAAAATGTAGAAAACCGCTTCAAACTGGTGATGATTTCCACCCATCGTGCTCGCCAGCTGGCCCGCGGCTCCCGCGATGCACTGCTGCCCTGGGAAAACGACAAGCCGACCGTGATGGCGTTGCGTGAAATCGCCGCTGGCCTGGTCGACCACACCGTTTTGGACGAGCCAGTTGAAGCTCCTGTGCGTGCGCGTCCTGCTATGACGCCTAGCGCTCAAATCGATGATTAAGCTAGCACCGATTAGAGGCGCGGTACATGTTCACCATTGATGACCTAGCTGACCGACTCGGCGGCTACTTACCCCCGGATGAGATCCAGCAGGTCAAGCGCGCCTTCTACTACGCTGAGCAGGCCCACGATGGCCAGCGCCGCCGCTCTGGCGAGCCGTACGTCACCCATCCGCTGGCGGTCGCTAATATTCTCGCTAACATGCACATGGACCATCAGAGCCTGATGGCCGCCATGCTGCATGATGTGATTGAAGACACCGGCGTCTCTAAAAAAGCCCTGGCGGCGCAGTTTGGCAAGCCTGTGGCTGAGTTGGTAGATGGCGTCTCCAAGCTGACCCAAATCACTTTTGAAGATAAAGCCGTCGCTCAGGCGGAGAATTTTCAAAAGATGGTGTTGGCAATGTCGCGGGACATCCGCGTCATCATCGTCAAGCTGGCCGACCGGCTGCACAACATGCGCACCTTGGGCGCACTGCGGCCCGATAAAAAACGCCGCATTGCCCGTGAAACGTTAGAAATCTACGCCCGTATTGCAGGGCGACTGGGGATCAACACCATTCGTGTGGAGCTGGAAGACCTCTCGTTCCAGGCGATTCACCCCATGCGGGCCGAGCGTATCAAACGCGCGGTGGCCAGTGCGCGGGGCAATCGCCGCAGCGCCATGCGGGAAATCCAGGCCTCGCTGCAGCAGAGCCTGGACGACGAAGGCCTAAAAGGCACGGTGATTGGCCGCCAAAAACATCTGCTCTCGATCTATAAAAAGATGCGCGACCAGCGCAAGCCGTTTGCCGAGATTATGGATGTCTTTGGTTTTCGCATTATCACCGAAGACGTGGCCAGCTGTTATCGCATCCTTGGCGTCGTGCATAACCTCTATAAGCCGGTACCGGGGCGCTTTAAAGATTACATCGCGATTCCCAAGGCGAATGGTTACCAAAGTCTGCACACCACGCTGTTTGGCCATCGCGGCATGCCGATTGAAGTACAGATCCGCACCCGTGAAATGGAAGCCATGGCCAATAACGGAATTGCCGCGCACTGGCTCTACAAAGCCGGGCAGACGGCGCATCCGATTGCTGAAGGCAGCCATGCCCGCGCCCGTGCCTGGGTGAAAGGGCTGCTGGAGATGCAGCGCCACGCGGGGGATTCGTTGGAGTTTATCGAACACGTCAAAAACGACCTGTTCCCCGACGATGTCTACGTGTTCACCCCAAAAGGCGACATCATGGAGCTGCCCCAGGGCGCCACGGTGATCGACTTCGCCTACAGCGTACACACCGATATCGGCAATAACTGCATCGCCTGCCGGATCGATCGCCACCTCGCGCCGCTCTCCACGCGGCTGGAAAGCGGTCAGACGCTGGAAATTATCACCGCCCCCGGCGCGCGGCCGAACCTTGCGTGGCTGAACTTTGTCACCACCGCCAAGGCGCGCTCCGCTATTCGCCATGCGTTGAAGCATCAGCAGCAGGCGGAGGCGGTGATGCTGGGCCGTCGACTGCTCAACAAGGCGCTGGCACCGTTCGAAACGAGCCTGGAAGAGCTCGACGAGAGTGTCTTCGAACAGGCGTTCAAAGAGTTGGATGTGTCGTCGCTGGACGCCTTGCTCGAATCGTTGGGGTTAGGCAACCGCATGGCCCACGTAGTGGCCCGCCGTTTGGTCGATGTTGCGCATGGCGATAGCTTTGATAAGACGCTTTCCGACAATAGCGATAAGGCTGTGGTGATTAGCGGAAGCGAAGGCATGGTGCTTAACTTTGCCCGCTGCTGCCACCCGTTACCCGGCGACCCGGTGGTAGGGCATCTGTCGGTCGGTAAAGGGCTGGTGGTACACCGTAGCGAGTGTAAAAACCTCGCTGACCGTAAAAACGATCCTGAAAAGCTGTTTGCCCTGGAGTGGTCCGAGCATATTGATGAGGACTTCCCTGTGGCGCTGCGCATCGAAATTGAAAGCCGCCGTGGCCTTGTTGCTGAACTGGCAGGCCTAGTGACCGATGCCGATGCCAATATCGAACGTATCGGCATTGAGGAGCGCGATGCTCGGCTTTCCACCGTCAATCTCACGCTGTCGG
Organism: Vreelandella sp. L-15; assembly: GCF_056857635.1. NCBI lineage: Bacteria > Pseudomonadati > Pseudomonadota > Gammaproteobacteria > Oceanospirillales > Halomonadaceae > Vreelandella > Vreelandella sp. L-15. Next base: position 45,834 of record NZ_JBSXNN010000081.1, read on the forward strand.
TGAAAGGACGGGTACACCTCGCCCGTATTATTAAACGCATTCGCAACCTGCCCAACGTTGGCAAAATTACCCGTACTGCAAACTAAACGCTTATGCGCCTAGCGCTGGCTTTTCAAGCTGGCAGCGTAGGCCATGGTGATAATAATCAACGTTTCATTCATACAGGAGCATGACACCCCATGAGCAATAAAGCGGTTATCAACACAGAAAAAGCCCCTGCCGCCATCGGCCCGTACTCCCAGGCTATCAAAGCGGGCAACACGGTTTACCTGTCGGGCCAGATCCCGCTTAATCCGGAAACCATGGAAATTGTCTCTGATGATTTCGAAGCCCAGGCGCGTCAGGTGTTCACCAACCTACAGGCCGTGTGTGAAGAAGCCGCAGGCTCGCTGGGCGATATCGTCAAGCTCAACCTCTACCTGGTCGACTTGGACAACTTTGCGATCGTCAACAAGGTGATGGAAGAGTTCTTTTCCACGCCGTTCCCGGCGCGTGCGGCGGTGGGTGTTAAAGCGCTGCCTAAAGGCAGCCAGGTAGAAGCCGAAGCCGTAATGGTGATCGGCGACTAAACGGCGTGACACCGACGCATACAAAAAGAGCGAGCCGATGAGGCTCGCTCTTTGCCTTTTCTAGCGTTCTAATCGACTCGCGGCTAGGGCGCTAGGCTTTTTGCAACTCTAAAAAACCGCCCTCTTTCAACACCTGGGCATAGCCCTCTTTGTAGGTCGGATAGCGGAAGGTGTAGCCGGTTTCGAGAATACGGCGGTTGTCGCAACGCTTGCTGGCACGACGGCGCAGCGGCGACTGCATGGTGTCGGTGGACTCCACCTTCAACTGTTTGGCCAACCACGCCATCACGTTGTGCAGGGTCACCGGTTCGCAGTCGCTACCGAGATAAAGGTCGGCCAGCGGTGTGCCGCTCTCCTGGCAGCGGATCAGGTGCGCCAGAATGCCGGTGCAGTCGTCCCGATGGATGCGGTTGGAGTAGATCACCGGTGTCACGGCGGCAATACGGCCCTCCGCAACCTGGTGAATCAAACGGTCACGCCCCGGGCCATAAATGCCGGAAAAACGCACCACCGTACCCGGCAGCGGATGGTTGAGCAGCGCCTGTTCCGCCTCGCGCATCAGGTTGCCGGAGAAGCTGGTAGATTCCGTGGGGCTCTCTTCGTTAACGACTTCGCCCTCTTGCTGACCATAGACGCTAGTAGAGGAGACAAAGAAGATGCGGCGCGGCGGCTTCTCGTGCTGTTCCATGACGCTGAGAACACGCTTGAGACCGTCTGGGTAGGCGCTCTGGTAAGCACTCTCTTCAAAGCGGTCTGCGCTGACGGTGTAAATCACGTAGTCGGCTTGGGGCAGTGCGCTAGCGTCGGCCCCTTCCAAGGTGCTGAGATCAAGGGCTAACGGCTCAATGCCGGTATGCTCTAATGCCTTGGCTTGGCGGCGCACGCCAATCACCCGATGCCCCTCGTCCAGCAGCTCTTGTCCAAGCGTGACGCCGATGTCTCCACAGCCGATAATCAGTATCGTTAGCTTCAACTTGCTCACCCCTCTTGATTAATATTCCCTATCAGATACAAAGTCCCTATGAGATGTGCCATCTTCAATAAGGCTTGTCTGTCCTTTTCCGTCTCGCTAACACCATTACTAGTCACGAGCTGCAACGAGAGGATGCCACTGGCACCGCTATGACTTTAACAGAACTTCGCTACATCGTAACCCTTGCCCAGGAGCGCCACTTTGGTCGCGCCGCCGAGCGCTGCCATGTTTCTCAGCCGACGCTCTCAGTCGCAGTGAAAAAGCTCGAAGATGAGCTAGATATTCCCCTATTTGAACGCTCTAAATCCACGGTGCAAGTCACCCCTCTGGGCGAAAAAATTGTTGCTCAGGCGCAGCGTGTGTTGGAGCAGAGCGGGCTGATTTATGAGTTAGCCAGTGCTGGCAAAGACCAGCTGGCGAACCCGCTGCGCATTGGTGCGATTTACACCATCGGGCCTTACTTATTTCCCCATTTGGTGCCTGCGCTGGCCAACGCCGCGCCGCAAATGCCGCTCTATATCGAAGAGGGCATGACCGGCACGCTGCGGGCCAAGCTGCGTAGCGGCGAGTTGGACGTGATCATTGTCGCGCTGCCGTTTACCGAAACCGACGTGGTCACCAAGCCGATCTACGACGAGCACTTTGAAGTGTTAATGCCCGCCAGCCACCCGTGGGTCGAGCGCGAGGCGATCCATAAAGAAGACTTATTAGAAGAGCGGCTGCTGCTATTAGGGGAAGGGCACTGCTTCCGCGATCAAATTTTGGAAGCCTGCCCGGCGATTACCCAAAAGCTGAATAGCCCCAATAATACCCTGATTGCCGAAGGCGGCTCGCTTGAGACCATTCGCCATATGGTGGCCTCTAAGCTGGGGATTACCGTGCTGCCTCAGTCGGCACTTGGCACCGACCAGTACGAAAACGCCATGCTGGTCAGCCGCCCGTTTGTGGACCCGGCACCTTCCCGCACCGTGGCGATTGCCTGGCGGGCCAGCTTCCCGCGGCCCAAAGCCATTGATGCCCTGGCCCAGGCGATTAGCCAGTGCCAACAGCCGGTGCATAAGAAGAATGCTCCCTCATGAGTGAGCTGTCTGCACCGGTCACGGCGCTGAAGGGCGTGGGGGAAGCGCTGGCGATTAAGCTCGCCCGGCTCGGCGTGGAACGCATCAGCGACCTGTTGTTCCACTTGCCGCTGCGTTACCAGGACCGTACGCGACTCACCCCGATTGGCCTGCTGCGGGCGGGCCATGAAGCGGTAGTAGAGGGCGAAGTCACTGCCTGCGATATCGTTAAGGGGCGGCGGCGCAGCCTGCTGATTCGCCTGCGCGACGGTAGCGGCATTTTAAGCCTGCGGTTTTTTCACTTCTCGCCCGCTCAACAGCAACAGATGCGCCCCGGCGTCATCGTTCGGGCGTTTGGCGAAGCGCGGGCGGGCGCCACGGGGCTGGAGATTTATCATCCCGAGTATCGGCTTAGCGGCGGTAGCGAAACGCCGGTCGAGGAGTACTACACGCCGATTTACCCCACCACCGAGGGGCTTCACCAAACCCGCCTGCGAGCGCTGACCCAGCAAGCGTTGCGCCTGCTAGAGCAAGCCCCCGAAACGCTGCCCGATGTGATTCCCGATGCGCTGCGTCAGCGCTTCCAACTGCCGGGGCTTCACGCGAGCTTGCAGCTACTGCACCAGCCGCCGCCAGACGTAGATTTAGAGCAGCTTGCCCACGGCCTTCATCCCGCCACGCGGCGGCTCGCCTTGGAAGAGCTGCTGGCCCATCAGCTTAGCCTGCGGGAAGTGCGCCTGCGTATTCAGGCTGACGGCGCGCCAGAGCTGCCCTCCGGGCGTAGCCTGCAAACGCGCTTTCTGGCGCAGCTACCGTTTGCGCTCACCGGTGCCCAGCGTCGGGTGCTGGAAGAGATCGCCCTCGACCTAGCACGCCCTGCACCCATGCTGCGGCTGGTGCAGGGGGATGTCGGCTCCGGCAAAACCGTGGTGGCCGCCATGGCGGCGCTATCGGCGCTGGCGGGCAATTGCCAAGCGGCCATGATGGCACCGACGGAAATCCTCGCTGAGCAGCACTATCGTTCGTTCAAGGCATGGTTTGAGCCGCTGGGCATCGAAGTCGCGTGGCTGGCGGGCAAGCTGAAGGGCAAGGCTCGGTTGGATGCCAAAGCCGCCATTGCCGATGGCCGAGCGCGTATGGTGGTGGGCACCCACGCGCTGTTTCAAGGTGATGTGCACTTCCAGTGCCTGGGGCTGGCGATTATCGATGAGCAGCACCGCTTTGGCGTTCACCAACGCCTCGCCCTGCGTGAAAAGGGCGAAGCGGGTGGGTTAACCCCCCATCAGCTGATCATGACCGCCACGCCGATTCCCCGCACGCTGGCCATGAGCGCCTACGCCGACCTGGATGTGTCGGTGATCGACGAGCTGCCGCCAGGGCGCACACCGGTAAAAACCGTAGTGGTCTCTGACGAGCGTCGCCCCGAGGTGGTCGAGCGCATCCGCAACGCCTGCAGTGACGGTCGCCAAGCGTATTGGGTGTGCACGCTGATTGAGGAATCCGAGGTGCTCCAATGTCAGGCCGCCGAGGTAACGCGTGATGAGCTGACCCAAGCGCTGCCGGAATTGGCCGTTGGGCTGATTCATGGGCGCATGAAAGCTGCGGAAAAGGCCGAGGTGATGGACGCCTTCAAGAGCGGCGAGCTGGATCTACTGGTGGCCACCACGGTGATTGAGGTGGGAGTCGACGTGCCCAACGCTAGCTTGATGATCATCGAAAACCCTGAGCGTTTGGGGCTTTCCCAGCTTCATCAGCTGCGCGGCCGGGTGGGACGCGGCAGCACCGAAAGCTTCTGCGTGCTGCTTTACCACCCGCCGCTCTCCAAAAGCTCTCGGGAACGGCTCGGCGTGATGCGGGAAACCACCGACGGCTTCCGTATTGCTGAAAAAGACTTGGAAATCCGCGGCCCTGGCGAGGTATTAGGGACTCGCCAAACCGGCCTCGCCCAGATGAAAATCGCCGATCTAGAGCGCGATGCCGACCAGCTAGAGCGGGTCACCGCCCTGGCTCAGGCGCTCCAGGGCAATGCCGAGGTGACGGCCGTGCTGGTGCGCCGCTGGCTGGGCGAGGCGGCGGGCCGCTACGGGCAGGTGTAGCGGCAGGGCGTGGGTATGCGCGCGGTGCTAAGCCGCTGCGTTAGGTTCGTGGAGCTTTTCGGCGCTGGGGCTTGTTAAGCGGTTGGCGGCATCGCTCAGCGGGCCAAGCTGGCTGGCAATTAGGCGCAGCTGGCTTTGGATGGGGCGATAGAGCGTGACGGCCTTCTCTTCCGCTGTGCCGCTTTGCTCCTCTAACTGACTCAGCAGCTCGTTGGCAGGCGCGGTCAGCGGCTCCACGGGTAGGCGTTTATCCAGCTGCTCGGCCAGTTGCTCTAACAGGGCGCTAATTCGCTTGGCAAGCGGCACAAAAGCGGCATCGTCCTCATCTTCTGCCAGCCGATGGCGGTGGGCACCCAGCGCGGAGAGGTGGCTTAACAGCGTGTTGGAAAGCACCAAAAAGCGCAGCCCGTTATCAGCATCCTGCTTACGATAGTGCCCCGGCTCGTGGAGCATGTTGGTAAGCAGGGTCGAGAGCGCCGCATCCGCGTTGTGCGCATTGCGCCGCGCCAAGCGGTAAGCTAGGTCGTCCTGCTTGCCCTCTTCGTACTGGTGGACGATTTCGTCCAAGTAGCGGCGGTGGTTGGTCAGCACCTTGGCGGCCTCACGGTAGAGGCGGCGGCTCTGCCAATCCGGCAGAATGAAAAATACCGCCAGTCCCGCAATCAGCGAGCCGATCAACGTATCAAACAGCCGCGGCCAGATCAGGTCGAAGCCATCCCCCACCTGATTGAAACTGCACAGCACCAGCAGGGTGATCGAGGCCGTGGCGATCACGTAATGCTTTTCACGATTGGCAAAGAACGATACGCCCGCCGCCACTGCAATCATGCTCTGGATAAGTGGCTGGGGGAACAGGCTGATAGACGCCCAGCCTGCAATCAGCCCAAGCACCGTGCCCAGAATCCGCTGGGAGAGAAAGCGCCGGGTGGTGGCGAAGTTAGGGCGGCACACAAACAGCGTGGTGAGCAAAATCCAGAACCCTTGCTGGGGGTCGAGCCACTGCAGCAGCCCATAGCCCGCCACTAGCGCGGTGGTTAGGCGCACCGCGTGGCGAAAGGTGGGCGAACCCAGCGTGAAGTTCAACCGCACCCGTTTCCAGGCTTCCAGCAGGCTAGAGGGCGAGCGGTCATAAAGCGCGCTATCCCGGCGTTCGCTGCCGGTGTCCGGGTTGTGGACGCTGGCAATCTGCGCTTCTAGCGTGGAGAGGTTGTCCGCTAACGCATTCAACGGGCGTATCAGCGGCCGCCACTCGGGCTTGCCGCGCTCGCTAAGATTATCAATCGAAGCGCGTAGGTCGGCCAGCGCCTGTTCGCTCTGCTCGTGACTGAAAGGGCGGTTGAGCAGCAGCGACTTGGCTAGCTGGCGGCAGGCACGGCCCTGCTGGTCCAGCAGCCGCTGGCAGCGAAACAGTACGTCGTGATGAAAAAAGGCGTCAGTAAGTGCGCTGTAAGGGTAGTGGGTGGAGCTTGCCCGCTCGTGGATATCTTGAGCGATAAAGTAAATTTTCAGGTAGCGGTTGAGCTTACGGCTGCCGCGCTGGCCTTCCAGGCGGCGAAAGATCATCTCTTTTGCTTGGTTAAGAGCATCCACTACCTTGCCGTTCTGGCGAGCGAGCGCCACGCGGCGGGCCTCTACATCAACGCCCCGTACCGGCTCAAACAGCGCCGATTTCAAAATCAAGAACTCACCCAGGGCTTTGTACACCCGTGCCATGCTCTGTTTCACCGGCTGGCGGGAGAACAGCGCGCACCACACCACCGAAATCGCTCCGTACCAGGCGGCACCGGCCAACAGCAGCAGCTGGCGGGAGGCGACGTCCTCATCCACGCCGCCATGCTGCTCGATATTGATCATGGAGTAGATCGAAAGAATCAGCGTGCCGGAGGCAATGGTTGCGTAACGCTGGCCAATCGCCCCCAGCATGATCAGCGTAAAGGTGGACACCGCCAAACCCACCGCAAATAGCCACGGCCACGGAAACAGCCACTGCACCACGAACGACGCCGAGGCAAAGCAGAGCAGCGTGACCACCAACGCCTGCAAACGCCCTTGCCAGCTATCGTCGGTCTCTGAGAGAGCGCTGGCAATAATGCCCAGAAACAGCGGAATCACCAGCGCCACATCCCCCGCCAGCCCGCTAAACAGCAGCGCCCCGCTGAAGGCGATAAACACCCGCAGGCTGTAGGCGAACTTATCTAGGGTCCAAAGGCGGCGCAGGGAATGGGTCAGAGGCATAGAGGCTCTTGTGAGTTTGCTGTTGTTAGACTTTAGTATAAATAGTGTGCCGGTACGTGGCTATGGTGTGCCGTTAACGAAAAACCCCGCAGCGTTTGGCTGCGGGGAGCAGGTTGCCTGCGGCTGGGCGTATGGCGCTACAAATACTTCAACAATTTTTGCAGCTTGTTCATATCGGAGGAGTCGCCGACGAGGCGGACGTCTCCTGCCACCATGCCGTCCAGAAACGCCTGCTGGGTAGGCTTCTTGAGAATACGCAGCGCCGCGTCTTGGTCGCGAAAGCGCAGCTCAAGGTCTAGATCGACGGGCAACCCCTTGCCGGTGGTGATGCCGTTAGGCGCCATCCGGTAGTAGCGGGCGGTGCTTAAGTCTTCCGTAGCGACACCCCAGTCGAGGCCGCGCATGCGCTCGAGCTGCTCACGAAAGCGCGGCTTACGGCGCAGGGCTCGCTTGAGCATAAAGCCCAGTAGCCACAGCGTCAGCGAAAGCTTCATTAGGAAACGGCGTCCTTGAGCGCTTTGCCTGGCTTGAATGCCACGTTTTTGCTGGCCGGAATCTGCAGCGGTGCGCCGGTTTGCGGGTTTTTACCGGTACGGGCAGCGCGCTCGCGAACGGTAAACGTACCAAAACCGATCAGCGCTACATCTTCACCTTTAGCAACGCTGTTGGTGATTTCGTCCAGGATGACATTGAGGACTTGGCCAGCTTTGTCTTTGGAAAGGTCAGCACTTTCAGCGATGGCTGCAGCGAGTTCAGGTTTGCGCATAAAGGAATCTCCCTTGTGGAAAACAAACATCAATGTTGTTGGTAGCCTACCCAGCAGGCAGCGCTTCTTTAGCCTAGTCGTGAATGCGGCGAAAATCAGCCTAGCAGGCTTGGGGCAGCTCTGGAAAGCTCCACTTTCCTTCTCACGCAGCCGCCTGTCAACGCAAAACCAATCAAACGTCCGTCTTTATTTTCCGCTAACGCGGTGAAATCATTGCCGTCGCCCTCAATCCGCCAGCGCTCTGGGGGCTGAGTGGGAGGGTAGGCCACCACGGGTAGCAGTGGGGTTTTCACCACGACTGGCCAAGCGCCGAAGCTAACAGGCGTTGGGGTGCCGCCAAGGGTAGCTGCCAGGGCTTTGACGCTTGCTTGCAGCGGCTGCACATACATGGCATTCACCCCGTCAATACACGCGGCATCGCCCAACGCATAAATATGCGGCTGGTTGGTGCGTAGTTGCCGGTCAACCTGAATGCCGCTGGGGCTAACACTCAGCCCTGCCGCTTTAGCAAGCTGCGTGCGAGGTGCCAAACCGGTCGCGAATAGGATGATATCTACCGTATGGCGCTCGCCATTGTCGAGTTGCAGCGTCAAAGCGTTGTCTGCATCTTGGGATAATGTCTCTAAGGTGCGTCCAAGCGCTAAACGAATACCAGCCTCTTGAAACGCATCGGCCAGTGCGCTACCCAGCCGCTCAGGGAGTAGGCGCGGCAAAGGGGTGCTCTCTGGTGCAATCACAGTGACTTGGTGCCCACCTGCGTGTAGGTCGTTGGCGAATTCACAGCCGACTAATCCGGCGCCAATAATCGCGACGCGAGTAGGCTGGTTGAGTGCTCCGTGTAGGCGGCGGTAGTCATCCAAGTCGTTGACGGTAAAACAGCGCTCGGCCAGCTCGCTCGGTATGCGAAACGGCGTGTGAGGGGCCGCGCCGGTGGCGAGCACTAGCTCATCGTAGCCAAGCGTTGCTCCGCTGCTGAGTTGCAGTACGTGGTTATCCACATCCAGTTGCGTGACGAGGGTGTGGGTAACGATCTGTGCGTTTAATTCATCGGCGAGCGCTTCAGCGCTGCGCTGGGCGAGCTTGTCAGGGCTCAAGCGCTTGGCGAAGCCTGTCGACAGCAGCGGTTTGCTGTAATCATCACCGCTGTCAGCGCTGACCAGCGTGATTGTGCGCGTATCCCCTTGGCGTCGCAGCGCGCGAGCGAGGCCAACGCCTGCCATGCCGGTGCCCACAATCACCAGCGCGGCGTGGTGGTGAGGTGTTCTGGAAGATGTCGTGTGTGAGTCGGGCATACCGTCACCAAACGTCGGTGGAACAAAAGCCTGTAAAGCCACCATGTTACACTAGCCCGCTCTGAATTGACCGCCTTGGAGGCCTAGGTGACCGCCCCTGTGTTATCCACTCCTGCGTTTTCGCTCTTCCCTCAGTGGCTGCCCGTGGCAGCCGCTCAGCCAGCCATGAGTGCGCCTTGGTGGCAGTGGGTAGCGTCCACGGATTCCTTAACCGCGCGCCTCATGGCAGCAGGCGAGCCGGGAACATTTCGGGTGCGCTTGCTGCGCCAAACCATTGGCCTGCCCCAGCGCGATGAAGCCTTGGCCCTAGGCATCGCGCCTCGCCGTTACGCGTGGCTGCGCGAGGTGGCGCTGTGTGTTGATGAAACGCCGTGGGTGGTAGCGCGTTCGGTGGCCCCGCTTCACCAGCTACAGGGAAAAGGTTTGGGGAAGTTGGGCGAGCGCTCGTTAGGCAGCTGGCTATTTCAGCAGCCCGACTTGGTACGCGGGCCGCTTGAAGCCACGGTGACGCCGCCACGTTTTACCCACCAGCAGCCGGGGCTATCGGCCAATAGCTTATGGGGGCGGCGCTCTGTCTTTGAACATGGTGGGCTTTCGTTACTGGTTCAGGAGTATTTTTTATCTACCATGGCGGATGCGCTGGGCCTTCCGTCGCGCTAGGCTAACGCAGCAGCTTTTTTGACGAGGTAAGCATGAGCATGGACCGTTCTCTGTTGCGCCCGACCGGGTGGGCCCGTTTGGCAGATTTCTTACAGTTAATGCGCTTGGACCGACCCATTGGCACTTGGCTGCTGATGTGGCCAACGCTGTGGGCGCTGTGGGTCGCGTCAGAGGGCGTGCCAGGCCGCGATGTACTGCTGATTTTTATTGCCGGGGTATATGTGATGCGCGCCGCAGGCTGCGTGGTGAACGACTACGCCGACCGCCACTTCGATGGCCATGTAAAGCGTACCAAGCAGCGGCCACTGGCCACCGGTCGGATCAGCGAAACCGAAGCGCAGCTGCTATTTGTGGCGCTGGTGGCCGCCGCCTTTATTTTAGTGCTGCTGACCAACTGGTTTACCGTGCTGCTCTCGCTTGGGGGTGTGCTGCTGGCATTTATTTATCCGTTTATGAAACGCTACACACACTTTCCCCAGGTGGTGCTCGGGGCGGCTTTCTCCTGGGCGATCCCAATGGCGTTTGGCGCGGTACTGGGGCATGTGCCGCTGGAAGGCTGGCTGCTATTTAGCGCTAACCTGCTGTGGACGGTGGCTTACGATACCCAATACGCCATGGTGGATCGTGACGATGATCTGAAAATCGGCATTAAATCCACCGCGGTGCTGTTTGGCAGCGCCGACCGTTTCATCATTGGCCTGCTGCAGCTTGCTACGCTGGCGTTGCTTACCTGGGTGGGGTTGCGGGTTGGGTTAGGCGGTTTTTTCTGGCTGGGCTTGGTAGGCATGGCAGCGACGTTTGCTCATCAGCAGCGGTTAATTTTTCACTGTGACCGCGACCGCTGCTTCCAGGCGTTTCTGAATAACCACTGGTCAGGGCTCTTGGTATTTGCCGGAATTGTTCTGAGCTGGTGGCCTGCAGCTGGCTAATTATGCTGGGTGTCATAGAATTGTCATTAAGTCATGGTGTCATCGTCACAGACATGTCATTGAACTGTTTTGTATAAACGAGTTTTCATAGAACACCGTGAGGCCCTGGATGACCGCCAAGACCGTACTGATTGTCGATGACGAGGCACCCATTCGCGAGATGATCGCTGTGGCGCTGGAAATGGCTGACTATCGCGTGCTTGAAGCGGACAACGCCCAGGATGCCCATGCGATGGTCGTTGACCACCAGCCCGACCTGCTGCTGCTGGACTGGATGATGCCGGGCACCAGCGGCATCGAGCTGGCCCGTCGTCTCAAGCGCGAAGAGGCCACCGCTGAGCTGCCAATTATTATGCTGACCGCCAAAGGCGAAGAGGATAATAAAATTCAGGGCCTGGAGGCGGGGGCGGATGACTACATCACCAAGCCGTTTTCCCCCCGCGAGTTGGTGGCTCGTCTTAAAGCCGTGCTGCGCCGGGCGACCCCGCGCGGTGTGGAAGACCCCATCGAAATCAATGGATTGCTACTGGACCCAGTGAGCCATCGCGTCAGCGCCCATGGCAAAGCGCTGGAGATGGGCCCTACCGAGTACCGCTTACTGCAATTCTTTATGACTCACCAAGAGCGCGCCTATACCCGTAGCCAGCTACTTGATCAGGTGTGGGGCGGCAATGTGTATGTAGAAGAGCGCACGGTGGATGTGCATATTCGCCGGTTGCGCAAAGCGCTAGGTGAAGCGCATCAGAATCTGATTCAAACAGTGCGGGGCACTGGGTATCGTTTCTCTGCTCGGGTGTAATCGTGCGTCTGTGGAGCCGTGAACTGTGGCGAATTATCTGGCTGGCTTTCCTAGGGATGTGCCTGGGATGGCTGCTAGGTTACCCCGGTTTCGGGTTAGCCGCGGGTCTAACGCTCTGTTTGGTGTATCAACTCCGCCAGCTTAGGGCGCTGTTCAAGTGGCTAACGCTCAACCCGCACGATGAGCCTCCTGCGGCAACTGGCATGTGGGGCGAGCTATTCGATCGCCTTTACCGTTACCAAAAAAGCCAGCGCATTACCCAAAGCCGGCTGCGAGCAACCCTCGCGCGTATTCAAGAATCCTCGGAAGCGATGCGTGATAGCGTCGTGATGCTGGATCGCCACGGTGATTTAGAGTGGTGGAACAGTGCCGCCACCGACATGCTAGGCCTGCAAACCGCCCATGACCGCGGTCAGCACATTACTAATCTGCTGCGCGACCCGCGTTTCATCAGCTACTTTAATGCCCGTGAGTACAGCGAGCCGCTCACGCTCACCTCGCCCATTGATGAGCGTCGCATTCTGCAGTATCAAATCACGCTCTATGGTGATGACGAGCGCTTGGTTATGGCGCGGGATATTACCCGCTTGCATCGCCTAGAGCAGATGCGCCGCGACTTCGTCGCTAACGTTTCCCATGAGCTGCGCACCCCACTCACCGTTCTTTCCGGCTATCTGGAAACCTATGGCGATCTTAAAGAGATGCTGCCACCGCGCCTGAGTAAAGGCATTGGTCAGATGGAAGAGCAGACCAAGCGTATGCAGAGCTTGGTGAATGATCTACTGCTTTTGTCACGCCTGGAGATTGACCGAGGCGGCGAAGATCATCAGCCGCTTGAGGTTGGGTCGATGCTTGAGAGCATTCGCCGGGATGCGCTGGCGCTCTCGAACCAGCAGCATAGCGTTCAGGTGGCGTTGGAGTGCGAGGCGCGCCTGGTGGGCAGCGAGCAAGAACTACGCAGCGCCATCTCAAACCTAGCATTCAACGCAGTGCGCTATACGCCGGAGGGAAGTCAAATCACGCTCCGCTGGGTGGCTCTGTCCAATGGCAGTGCCTGCATTGAAGTGGACGACGACGGTGAAGGGATCGATCCGGTGCATATTCCGCGTCTCACCGAACGCTTCTACCGCGTTGATAAGGGCCGCAGTACCGCCACTGGCGGTACTGGTCTTGGCCTTGCCATTGTTAAACACGTTCTACTGCGCCATGATGCACAGCTTCAAGTGGAGTCGTTACCCGGTGAGGGGGCGTTGTTCCGCTGTGTTTTCCCACCCTCCCGTGTCGTTAACAGCTAACACTGTGTCATACCACTCTCCGTCTTGGCTTGCATAACTTATGTATAAGTGTGCCATATTGGCATGCAAGCATGGTCAAACACCGCGCATGTGTCATATGTAGCCAACTAATCATCTACTTAAGCCAGTGCTAGAGGGTTAATTGGCATAGTGGTTGTTTTTATAAGTGTCTGTATATAAATAGATTTTATTTCTATTGAGAGTTTTTGGCATATAGGCTGCTACATACTTGTCAAGGAAGATTACTGCAGGAACTGGTAAGACAAGATGTCACTCTTCCTTAAATAGCGGTATTTCACAGCGATCGAGGAGGCGGAATATGATGTCCAAGGAACTACTCAAGAAAGCTGGTATTTTAGGTGTAGCGTTTGGTCTGGTAGCAAGCCCACTGACATTTGCTCAAGAGCCTGCAGATCCGGCAGACAACATTTCTCCAGATGAGCAGCCGGTCGAAGCTCAGTCTAATGACTCAGCTATGCCGTCTGATCATGACAAGACAGATTTAACCCATGACGAGGGTGATAACGCCAGCGACATGGAACCAAACTCCATGAGTGATGACTCGGATGCTACCTATGACAGCACCGAAGAACTCCCAGAAGAAAATAGTGGTATGTAACGAGTAATATTTCTTTGCAAAGCTGTAAAAAACTCTTACGCTTAAGGAGTTGCGTATTCCGGCGAACGTGACCGGTCATTACGGTGATCGTGACCGATTTGCACACGGCCTTCAGGCTGGAGAGAGTTTTGTACGCTGAGCGGTCACGATGCGTCAACCGATTCCGTTTTTTGTGCGTTGGTTTTTGTCAGTGATTCCCCTTTCAGATTGAGTGGGTGAGCGCCGTGCAGGAGCCGATCCATGATGGCGTCTGCCAGCGTGGCGGAGCCGATGTAGTCATGCCAGTGCTCCGTGGGTAACTGGCTGGCGATGAGGGTGGAGCCCCGCCCGTGTCGGTCTTCGATTACTTCCATCA